>CACXED010000311.1 GCA_902766575.1 uncultured Ruminococcus sp.
CGCCGAGGAACGTCTACCGCTCTCCGAGCTGAGACGCGAGGCCGAGGCTCTGCCAAAAGGGGACTTCGGCTTTGAGAACGCGCTTAAAAAGCCCGGGATATCCTTTATCTGCGAGTGCAAAAGGGCTTCGCCGTCGAAGGGGCTGATCTCGCCGGATTTTCCCTATCTCGAAATCGCCGCTGAGTACGAGTCGGCGGGCGCGGACTGCATCTCGGTTCTGACCGAGCCGAAATGGTTCCTCGGCAGCGACGAATATCTGCGCGAGATAGCCGCCAAGGTCTCGATACCCTGTCTTAGAAAGGACTTCACGGTCAGCGAATATATGATCTATGAAGCAAAGCTCCTCGGAGCGTCGGCGGTGCTGCTTATCTGCTCGATACTCGATAGGAGCCGGGTGCGCGAATATATCTCTGTCTGCGATTCGCTCGGGCTGTCGGCGCTGGTCGAGACTCACGACGAGCGCGAGGTCGGATCGGCTCTCGGCGCCGGAGCGCGGGTGATAGGCGTAAATAACCGCAATCTCAAGGATTTCTCGGTCGACACGGGCAACAGCCGCAGGCTCCGGGAGCTGATACCGCCGGAGGTGCTGTTCGTCTCGGAGAGCGGGGTCAGCTCTGCCGCCGACGTGGATGCGCTCCGAAAAGCCGGAACCGACGCAGTGCTCATCGGCGAGGCTCTGATGCGCGCTCCCGACAAAAAAGCCAAGCTCGCCGAGCTGAAAGGCGAGCTATGACAGACGCCGTTAAAATCAAGCTCTGCGGGCTGAGCCGAGCCGAGGACATCGCGGCGGTGAATAGGCTTTTGCCCG
Source organism: uncultured Ruminococcus sp. (assembly GCA_902766575.1). Classification (GTDB taxonomy): domain Bacteria; phylum Bacillota; class Clostridia; order Oscillospirales; family CAG-272; genus Flemingiibacterium. The sequence continues at coordinate 809 of CACXED010000311.1, forward strand.
ACTATATAGGCTTCGTTTTCGCGAAAAAGAGCCGCAGATATGTCTCTCCCGAGCGCGCGGCAAAGCTGAAAGCCCTGCTCGACCCGAGGATAACAGCGGTCGGAGTCTTTGTGAACGAAACGCCGGAGAATATAGCAAATCTGCTCGAAAGCGGCATCATCGACGCGGCGCAGCTCCATGGAGACGAGGACGAGGAGTACATAAATACTCTGCGCCGTCTCACCGGCAAAACGCTGATTAAGGCGTTCAGGGTCACGGACGCCGGGGACGTGGGAGCGGTCATGAGCTCGTCCGCCGATCTCGTTCTGCTCGATTCGGGAGCCGGAACCGGCTCGGTGTTCGACTGGGAGCTTATTCGCACGGTTAAAAGACGCTATTTTCTCGCCGGAGGGCTCGACAGCCGAAACGTCGGAGAAGCTATAGAAACGCTTCATCCGTGGGCGGTCGACGTAAGCTCGGGCATCGAGACAAACGGCATAAAGGACGAAAAAAAGATGGCGGAGTTCATCTCCGCCGCAGGAAGGAAAGGAAACTGAAATGACAAACCCGAACGGACGCTTCGGAATCCACGGCGGTCAGTACATCCCCGAGACGCTGATGAACGCCGTCATAGAGCTTGAGGAAGCGTATAACCACTACAAGAACGATCCCGAATTCAACCGCGAGCTCACCGAGCTGTTCAACGAATACGCCGGAAGACCCTCGCGGCTCTACTACGCCGAGAAGATGACAAAGGACCTCGGCGGAGCAAAAATTTACTTAAAGCGCGAGGATCTCAACCACACCGGCGCGCACAAGATAAACAACGTGCTCGGACAGGCTCTGCTCGCCAAGAAGATGGGCAAGACCCGTCTCATCGCCGAGACCGGAGCGGGTCAGCACGGCGTCGCGACGGCTACCGCCGCGGCTCTGATGGGCATGGAGTGCGTCGTTTTCATGGGCGAGGAGGACACCAAGCGTCAGGCGCTGAACGTCTACCGTATGCGTCTGCTCGGAGCTGAGGTCATTCCCGTCACCACCGGAACGGCGACGCTCAAGGACGCAGTCTCGGAGGCTATGCGCGAGTGGACGTCGAGGATCAGCGACACGCACTACTGTCTCGGCTCGGTGATGGGACCTCACCCCTTCCCGACGATAGTCCGCGACTTCCAGTCGGTCATCTCAAAGGAGATCAAAGCCCAGCTCGCCGAAAAGGAGGGCAGACTTCCCGACGCGGTCATCGCCTGCGTAGGCGGCGGCTCCAACGCGATAGGCAGCTTCTACAACTTCATCGGCGACGAGAGCGTCCGTCTCATCGGCTGCGAGGCCGCCGGACGCGGTATCGACACCTTTGAGACCGCGGCGACCATCAGCACCGGTAAGCTCGGCATCTTCCACGGAATGAAGTCCTATTTCTGTCAGGACAAGTACGGACAGATAGCTCCGGTCTACTCGATCTCGGCGGGGCTCGACTATCCCGGCGTAGGTCCCGAGCACGCGCATCTGCACGACATCGGCAGAGCCGAGTACGTCCCGATAACCGACGACGAGGCTGTCTGCGCCTTTGAGTATCTCGCAAAAACCGAGGGCATAATTCCGGCTATCGAGTCGGCTCACGCGGTCGCCTACGCGATGAAGCTCGCGCCGACGATGGATAAGGACAAGCTGATCGTCGTCACGATCTCCGGCAGAGGAGACAAGGACTGCGCCGCCATCGCGCGCTACAGAGGAGAGGATATCCATGAGTAATATAAAAAAAGCCTTTGAAAACGGCAAGGCGTTCATAGCCTTCATCACCTGCGGAGACCCCGATCTTTCGACCACAGCCGCGGCAGTCAGAGCCGCCGCTGAAAACGGCGCCGATCTCATCGAGCTGGGGATTCCGTTCTCCGACCCGACCGCCGAGGGTCCGGTCATTCAGGGCGCGAACATCCGCGCTCTGAGCGGCGGAGTCACCACCGACAAAATCTTCGATTTCGTCAGAGAGCTTCGCCGGGACGTGACGATACCTATGGTCTTTATGACCTACGCGAACGTCGTGTTCTCCTACGGCGCGGAGAGCTTTGTCTCGACCTGCCGGGATATCGGCATCGACGGGCTGATACTGCCCGACCTGCCGTTTGAGGAAAAGGAGGAGTTCCTGCCCCAGTGCCGGAAATACGGCGTCGATCTGATCTCGCTCATCGCTCCGACCTCGGAGAACCGCATCGCAATGATCGCAAAGGAGGCCGAGGGCTTCCTCTACATCGTCTCGAGCCTCGGCGTGACCGGCGCGAGAAGCGAGATCACCACCGATCTTGCGTCGATAGTCTCGGTCGTCAGGAAGAACACCGACATTCCCTGCGCGATCGGCTTCGGCATCTCGACACCCGAGCAGGCGAAAAGGATGGCGGATATCGCCGACGGAGCTATCGTCGGCTCGGCGATAGTCAGGCTGCTCGAAAAATACGGCAAGGACGCGCCGAAATATATCGGCGAGTACGTAAAGTCGATGAAGGACGCGCTGAGATAAACATACAAAAAGGGGGCTTTTCAGCCCCCTTGAATTTATTCTGCCGCTCTTACCAGTCTGTAGAAATCAATCGTATCGTCGGCTTTTCTGCATAGCTCGATCAGCGCGTCGTGACCCTTTCTGACGTCAAAGCAGGAGACCTTAGCGCCGCCGAGCGCCGAATAGCTCATCGCGCCCTTTCTGAAAAGGTAATCCTCGAGCAGCGGGAAATCCTCCGAGCTCCAGTAGAACTCGGTGTTCATATGCGGAAGCTCATGCCGAACCCCGTCGGCGTCGATGACTGCCGCGTCGAAATAGCGCTCGGGGTCGTCGGGGAAAGGATTGACCTCCTCGTCGATCGAGTGCATATATGTATTGCGCTCGAGCCCGACTCCGATCAGCAGAACCTTCGCGTTCTCATCGTAAAGCCTGCCCCAGACGCCGTTTACCGGAGTTCTCGAGCGGGTATTCTCCTCGCCCGCCGCAAATTCCCGGCAGCGCTTTCCGAACACCGCGACCGAGTGCGTCGGGTGAAGCGAGCGGACTGCGTTCCCGCGACGGAACGCCTCTTTTGCACAGACCTGTGCAAAGGCTCCGATGTTCGGCACAGAGCTCCTGACGTCAAAAACCGGGTTCGAGCGGTTCACGACCGCCCATGTATGCGTCGGAACGACTAAAAGCCCCTCCGAGAGATAGTCGGTGTACCAGTCGAGCAGTCCCTCGGCTCTGCCCTCGATACCGCCGATGCTTCTCAGAGAGGTGTGAACCGTGACGCAGTCGGTCGGCTCAATGCCGAGCTCAGCGAACATACAGAGAACGTCGTTGCGGTTTATCATGTCAATCTCCTCAGTTTTTGAAGAAGTTTCCGAGCCCGAGCGTCTTTCTCAGCTTTACCAGATAGAGCGTGATTATCTCGGAAACGGCTATGTCGTAGAGCACGAACACTCCGTTGCAGAGCAGATAGACAAGCCAGCTGTAGCCGAGCTCGGTGTCGGGGATGTGGAAGATATAATTGCAGAGGAAGATGAGCAGCGTCAGCATCGTGTTGAAGTAGGACAGCTTGATTATCCACGCGACGACAAAATGCAGCCGCTCGAACATCGCCTTGAGTATCGGATATATCCCTCCGAAGATCATATAGAGTATCGCCGAGAACTTCTCGGGCAGAAGCAGCAGCGCGAGCGTTCCGGTCACGAGCCAGACGAGATACGGATACCCTCCGCCAAGCTCGATAACCGCCATCACGACGAGCAGCGACGCCACGGCTACCATCGTCAGGTCGAGCATAGTGAATATCGACCCGAGCAGCAGCACTATCACTCCGAGCGCCGACAGTATCGCCGCCAGCGCGATCTTTTTAGTATTTGATTTTTTCAAAATGCTACCTTTCGCGTTTACTTACAGTTTTTAGAGATTTAATTAGCAGCAAGAAATTAGATCGCCGCCGCAGCATTCGCAGAGACAGTCGGCGCAGATCAGACCGGAGCAGAGATCGCAGGCGGAATGTCCGGCGGTCTGCGTGGTACGGTAGCCGCGTCCGTAGCCGGCGGTGCTCTGCTTTATGCGGTCGAGCGTGTTCTTGTACTCGCCGTTGGTCGGATCGAGATAGCAGGCGGTCTCGAGGTACTTCTGCGCGTCGTAGTACCAGCCGCGCTGGATGAGCACGCAGCCCTTGAGGAAATTCCACTCCGCGCCGCGGTTCTGCTGACCCACCGCGTCGAGTATAAGCTCGGCTTCGGAGTAGCGCCGCTCGTTGATGAGCTCGCGCACCTTGGAGTAGTCGCTGTAGGCGCTCGACGAGTAGGACGAGCCGTCCGACGAGGTCTTTCCCGACGCGCGCTCCTTCTGGATCGTGTCGTAGGCCTCGTTGATCTCCTTCATCTTCTCCTCTACAAGGTCGGCGAGAGGATTGTTCACATAGTTGTCGGGATGATATTTCCGCGCGAGATCGCGGTAGGCTTTTTTAATCTCCTCGTCGGTCGCGTCGCGCGAGACTCCGAGCACTTTGTAGGGATCGTTCATATATGTGTGACCATACCTTTCGCAAAACCGCAGAACCTTTGCGGAAAATCGTGTGAGCTCAGACCCGCTCCGGCGCTTCGGGCTCCACGTTTTTGTCGAGAAGCCTTGAGATCTGCGCCGGCAGTCCGAGATAAATTATGTTCTTTATGATGCTTAAATACTCCGGAACCTCGCCCGGTTCAATGAGCTCGACCGCGCGCTCTACGCCGATCAGCTCAAAGGTCAGCGAGCTTCGGAGCTCCTCTTTGTGCGAATCGAAATCGGCTAAAATCTCATCGTCGGTTTTGCCCTCGATACGGAAAGGATTGTAGCAGCCCGATTTCAGGTCGCTTGCGAGGTCGTCAGCCGCGTCGGCGATGTAGATGAACCGCCCGATATGCCGTCCGAGCTCTGCGGCGATGCGCTCCGCTCCTCCGTCGAGCCCTTCCGAAAACACCGCTGCCATCAGCTCTCCGAACGGCTCGGCAGCCGCGTCGGGCGAGTAGACCCGCTTTTTTTCAAGCTCTCTCTGCGCGCCGAGCCTGTCCGAGATGAACGCGTCAAGCTCCGAAAGCTCGGGCAGCGCTTTTTTCCTCATCAGCTTCGCCGCCGGGAGCAGCGACCTCGCCGAGAGCCGCTTTGCGCCGCGCTCGTCGTTTATATCGTCCCGGAGCTTGTTGCAGGTGAGGATAGAGCTTACCCTCGCGCAGTAGTCGAGCTGCTTTGCATCGGTGAGCACCGCGCGCTTTTTCGTCGGATGCGCGAGACAGCGCCGACGCTCGAGACTGCCGGTCTCGCCGGTGAGCGCCATTCTCACTATCGCCAGAAAGACGAAATCGTAGCTCAGCGTCAGCCTTGACACACAGGTGGTGTTCCTGCCGAGCGCTCCGCAGAGCCCGCAGTAGACACTCCGGTAAAGCTCGTACTCCCTGACCTTAAGCTCCGCGGGTACCGGTTTTATATATCCGAACACGAAAACATCCTCCGACGTCTTTTCACGGTTTATCGTCCCGTCACTTAATATTGTACACCCGACAGTTTTATACAGGCTTAATTTTGATTGAACTTTTTGTAAATTATATCAGCTTTTCGACAAGCTTTATCAGCTCGCGGGCGGCGCGGAGCTGACCCTTTTCGTTGGGATGGGAGTAGGTTCCGGTCTCGCCCGAAGCCGCGCTGACCGGCTCGACTCTGAGATAGTGCATACGCGGATCGTTTTTCCCGGCGACAACGCGTTCGAGCGTCCTGTCGTAGCGAAGCCCCATCATGCCGTAGAGCCAGACTATCTGCGCCACTGGATAGACCTCACGGATGCGCGAGAGGAACCTGTCCGCGCCGTCGGCGAAGTCCTCGTCCGAGACGCGGCCTCCGTTGTCGTTGGTTCCGGCGTTGATGACGACGAGCTGCGGCACCCATTCCGAAAAGTCGTGGGGAGCTCTCGAGCTCACAAGCTCGCGCTCAAAGAAGCAGGGGATACGGGTTCCCTCGTCGCCGTTGCAGTTCTTGACTATTCCCTGACCCGAGATAGCCTCGACGCGAATCTCCGCGCCGAAATGACGGCTCGTCAGATAGGCGTAGGTCCTGGTCGCGTCCTCCTCATAGGTCAGAAAGGCGGGCGACGTCGGCTCGGCGACGTCCCCGAAGCCGCAGGTTATCGAGTCGCCGAGGAACTCAAAGCGCAGCTTATACTCGGGCGGCGGAAGTATCGAGCACTCCTCGCCGACAAGCTCTAACGTCTCGAATTTCAGCGGGAACGCGCTCTCGCTGAGCTTGACGACGCTGAGCCGATGCTCTCCGGCGGGGATATCCTCGAGCATTAAGACCTCGGCTCCGGTCGAGACCGCGAATTTCTGTCTGCGCTCGCCGTCGAGTTCAACCGCAAGATAGCAGGGCTGATCGGCGCAGTAATCGGGGACGAATTTGATGATGACCCGCTCGGCTGAAAAGTTCAGCTCAAAGCCGCTGGCGCTCCACGAGAGCGCGAGGGCTCCGGAATCGGTGTATTCGTGTCTGCCGTGAACCGCGGCGTCAAGCTCGGAGAATCTGTAGGTTTTTCTCATTTCAAAATTCCTCTTGTTGTTATCTTTATAAAGCAGCAAGGCGACCATAAAGGCCGCCCGGTTTTTATTTGGTTTCCTCTGTCTCCTCGACAGGCTCGATTCTCGAAGCGCGTATCTGCTCTACGAGCTTTCCGTCGGTCTTGAGCACTATGACGTGAAGTCCGTCCGCGTCAAAATCGTCGCCCTCCTCGGGCAGCTCGCCGCAGAATCTTGTCACCCAGCCGTTGACCGTCTGAGGCAGCTCGTCGTCGGGCGGGTCGATCTCAAAGTAGCTGAACAGGTCGTCGGGGCAGGCAGTGCCCGAGACGATGACGCTTCCGTCGGGTTCGGGACTTATCAGCTCGACGACCTCGTCGTGTTCGTCCCAGATCTCGCCGACCAGCTCCTCTATGACGTCCTCGAGGGTAGCTATGCCCATCGTGCCGCCGTAATCGTCGAGCACGACCGCCATATGCGCCTTTTCGCGCTGGAACATGGTCAGCAGCTTGGAAATCTTTACGTGACATGGGACGTTCAGCGCCTTTCCGAGCGCCGAGGAGATATCCTCGCTGCCGCTCTGGCAGAGATGATAGAAATCCTTTTCGTGGAGCACGCCGATAATGTCGTCTATCGAGTCCTTGTAGACCGGCAGACGCGAGTAGCCCGACTCGTGGAAAACCTCGGCGATCTCCTCCATCGACGCGTCCTCCGGGATCGCGACGATATCTACTCTGGGAGTGATGATATCGGCGGCTTCAACGTCGTCGAACTCGATAGCCGAGCGGATAAGCTCGCCCTCCTGCTCGCCGATGCCGCCGTCCTGCTCCGCCTCGTCGACGATAGTCATAAGCTCCTCGCCGGTGATGCCCTGATCGCCGCTTAACTTAAAAATCTTGGCAAGCAGTCGCTTCCACTGTCTGAAGATGAAGTTGAGCGGGGTAAAGATAACCTTGAGTCCGCGGATAAAGGGCGCGATGAATTTTGCAAAGCTGTCGGGAGTCTCCTTGGCGATCGACTTGGGAGTGATTTCTCCAAAGATCAGCACGATTACGGTAGTTACCGCCGTGGAGATCGCCGCTCCGTTTGACGGATACCATTTGGTGAACATCACCGTCGCTATAGACGCCAGCGCGATATTCACAATGTTGTTTCCTATAAGGATAGTGGAAAGAAGCGCGTCATAGTCGTCGGCGAGCTTCATTACAAGCTCGGCGCGCCTGTCGCCGTCGGCGGCAAGGTTTTTCATTCTGACGCGGTTAAAGGTAGAAAACGCGGTCTCGGTAGCCGAGAACAATCCTGACATTGCCACAAGGGCAATAATTACGATAAGCTGGATCGTACTGCCATCGTTCATGATATGTAGTTATTCCTCCGGATCAAATATGGTTATTGATGTGTAAGATGGGACAGCATACATATCAGGGAGGGACAGCGTCGGCCGTCGATGCCGCGGGATGCCGCTTTTTACATCGGGCAGGTATGGAGCCTTCGCCCATAAAAGATGATCACACTCACTTATAATTTATTTACACCGCACAAAACGGCATATAATTTAGATTATTATAACTTATCCTGTGCTGTTTTGCAATGGATTGGCGCTATTATTTACATTCTGTTCATATTATTTTACTGTCGGTGTAGGTATAGACCTCTCCGCACTCAAAGTAGCGGACGCCGAGCTCCGGGTGAGCCTTTGCAAGTCGCTCGGCGGTGAGCTTCATTCCGTCGCGCTCCGAGCCGATGTGTCCGAGGATCAGCAGAGCCTTTCTGTGTCCGAGCTGAGCCGCGTCGCGGGCGTATTCTCCGAGCGCCCATTCGCAGGCTTCGCCGGTCATGACGATCTCGCTGCCCTCGCGCTTGAGCTCCTCAAACACGCCGCCCGGAGTTCCGAACATACCCGTGACCTCGGTGCAGGGGGTATCGGCGGCTCCGCAGATGCGGATATGCGCGATTCCGGTGTTCTCCTCGATCTGCCGGGCGAGCTCGCGCGGAGTGGTCGGCTTATGGAGATGAACTCTCACCTGATCAAAGGTTCCCGTATAGCTTATGTCGCCGTCGAGCTTCATATACTTCATCTCGCCCTCGCAGATAACGTCGGGGAAGGTGTAATGCGGGTGGTCGTGGAAGCGGCAGATCGTGATCCCGGTGCTCTCGATGAAGCGGCGCTTCTCGGTCTCGATCGCTTCGTCCGAGTGTTCGTCCATATGGTTATAGTAGGTCGGCTCGTGGACGATGAGCAGCTCTGCTCCCCACTCGTGAGCGTTTTTCACGACCTCGGGAGTTGCGAACATCGAGACGGCGACCTTAGTCACCGCAGCGTCGGGCGAGCCGGATTTGATCGTGTCGCAGGTCTTTTCGCTCTCCCAGCCCGAGAGCGCGAAAAGCTCGTTTATAATTTCTGAGGCTTTCATTTTAAGTCGTTCCTTTCGGAGATTTTGGTATTTACTAAATTATATCACATATCGCCGTCAAATTCAAGCTCCCGACGAAAAAAATCCGGAATTTTCCATAATTTTTCCGGGACGCGCTCATTCTCGCCGCCGCAGAGTTTCGAAAATCAAACCTCCATGACCGGAAATACGGTTTTCTAAGACGTTCTTTTATGCTATAATTAAGGCGGCAAAATCCATTTTTGAAAGGAATGAACGCTATGACAAGAGAAGAATATCTGCTCAAGCCCTTCCTCGACTGCGAGGACTACACCGAGGAGCGCACGAGAGCCGGGATCGAAAATCACCGCAAGGGCTTCGCGACGATAAAGGTCGTCGACGCCGAAGGAAATCCGGTCAAGGGCGCGTCGGTCAGCATAAAGCAGAAAACCCACGACTTCAAGTACGGCGCGAACATCTTCATGCTCGACGAGTTCGAGACAGAGGAGAAGAACGCCGAGTACCGCAAGGTCTTCGCCGAGAGCTTCAACTTCGCGACCCTGCCCTTTTACTGGGACACGCTTGAGCCCGAGGAGGGCAAGCCGCGCTACGCCAAGGACTCGCCCAAGGTCTACCGCCGTCCCGCGCCCGATCTCTGCCTTGAATACTGCGAGGCTAACGGCATCGCTCCCAAGGCTCACTGTCTGCACTACGACCACTTCGAGCCCGAGTGGCTGAAAAAATATCCGGTCGAAAAGCAGTGGAAGCTCCTCGAAAAGCGTATGCGCGAATGCTCCGAACGCTATGCGGGACGTATCCACGGCTGGGAGGTCACAAACGAGCTATGGTGGCAGACCGCGACAACTCCGATGTACTACGACCCGCTCTACATGGAGCGCAGCTTCGCCATGGCCGAGCGCTATTTCCCCGAGAACGAGCTTATCTGCAACGAGGGCGGCGAGCCTTTCCGCGACACCTTCCTCTACAACCGGAATTCCTACTTCATGCAGGTTGAGCGGGCAAAGCTCAAGGGCGCGCGGATCGACACGGTCGGCTTCCAGTACCACGTCTGGTCAGACCCGACGAACGAGGAGCGCGTCGTCGCAAAGCAGTTCGACCCGATCAATATGTTCAAGGTGTTCGACACCTTTGCGTCGTTTAACTGCCCGTTCCAGATGACCGAGGTCACGTTCCCCTGTCACGACCCGAACAGCAAGGAGGCCGAGGAGCTTCAGGCGGAGGTTCTGCGCCGTCTCTACACGATCTGGTTCGGCGTTCCGAACATGGAGGCGATCATCTACTGGAATCTCGTGGACGGCTACGCTTACAACGCCGAGCCGGGCGACTTCTCGAACGGTGAAAACAGGCTCGCCGGAGGTCTTATGCACTTCGACGTCACGCCGAAGCCCGCGCTCAAGGCGCTCCGGAAGCTCTTTAACGAGACCTGGCGCACCGAGTGCTCGCTGACTTCGGGCGAGGGCGGAACGGCGCGCTTCAAGGGCTTCTACGGAAGCTACGACGTTGAAGTGACCTCCGAGCTCGGCACCGCGTCCTGCGATATCCATCTCCAGAAGCAGTCGAATCCCAATCAGGTCTTTACCGTAAAGCTGAAATAAGCGATCCCCGGAGCGGTCGGCGCCGTCTCCGGGGAATTATTATCTGACTCCCGAAACCGCGAGCACCGTCGAGGTCGAAAAGTCCCATAATTTCTCGCCGCGCTCGTATTTTGCGATCCGCTCGTCGAAGCGGGCGTTAATAAGCTCTCTGAGCCGTCCGGATTCGGCTTGGCTCAGCGCGTCGGGACAGATGTTCAGCGCCTTTTCAAGCGAGGACAGTACTCCGAGCCGTCGGCAGTTGATCTGTCTCAGCGCCTTTTCCCGCGGGACGTCCGAGCTGTCTGGCGCGTAGTCCATGACCGTGAACACCCGGACGCTCACGTCCTCAAAGCCGTATTTTTCAAGCTCACGCGGGTAGTCGTGCTCGCTCAGCTCATACGCGCCGACAAAGGAGTCGTCGAGGTCTGAGGTCTCGGACGCTCTTTTCCACGCCTTTTCGAGGAGAGCCGCTTCCTCATCGCCCATAGCGTCGTCGGATCTGATGTTCAGCCGCGTTCTGACCGAAAAGACTACTATCCGTCCGCCCGGTCTGAGCACCCGACGCTGCTCGCCGAAAAACGCGTCGTGCGGGATATGCTCGGCGACGGTGTGCGAAAAGCAGAGGTCGAAGCTCGCGTCGCCGAACGGCAGAGCCGTCGCGTCTCCGACCACAAAACGGCAGTCGAGCCCGAGCCTGTCCGATTTTTCCCTCGCAAAGGCGATATGGCTGTCGTCGAGGTCTATTCCGGTGACGCTGACGTCGGGCAGATAGGACTTGACGCGATGGCAGAATATTCCGCTTCCGCAGCCGACCTCGAGCAGACGCTCGCCCGGCCTTGCTCCGAGCGCTCCGAGCCAGAGTCCCTTACTCGAGTCGTCAAAGCGCAGCGCGCGGCTCTCGTAGAGCTCCCCGGTGGACTGAATATAGCTTGACCAGACAGTGTTCATGACTTTCCTCCCTCAGACAAGAAAAAACCGCAGCGCGTGACTGCGGTATTTCGGTTATATTCAGCAAAAATCAGTCGCTGATGTAGGGCAGAAGCGCCATATGACGCGAACGCTTGATAGCGACGGTGAGCTGACGCTGATGCTTTGCGCAGGTGCCGGAGATTCTTCTGGGAAGGATCTTGGCGCGCTCGGAGATATACTTTCTCAGACGTGCGACGTCCTTGTAATCGATCTCGTCGATGTGATCTGCGCAGAACTGGCAGACTTTCTTCTTTCTGCGTACCGCAGGGCGGTAGGGCTTGGAAGCGTCTCTTTCGGTTCTCTCTTTATCCATTTTGATTTACCTCCTGTTTATGGAAACGCCGATTCAGGGGCGCTTTCACGCGAAAAGCCATAAATCAGGCATTTTTCGCGCGAAAGCTCCGATTATTCAGCTTATCCTTAGAATCAGAACGGGAGATCGTCCTCTCCGTCAAGCACCTCAAACTGAGGAGCCTGTCCGTTCTGTTGAGCCGGAGCCTGTCCGGCAGGCGTTGAGTACTGGGGCTCGTTGTAGGTCGAGGGCATATAGCCGCCCTGTCCGGCCGGCTGTGAATAGCCCTGATTGAAGACGCCCTGATTTTCACCCTTGGCGTCGACGAAATAAACCTCGTCGACGACGACCTCGGTGACATAGCGTTTGTTGCCCTGCTGGTCGTTATAGGTGCGGGTCTGGATGTTTCCGACAACGCAAATGCTCGATCCCTTGCGGAAATAGCGCGAGATGAATTCGGCCTGCTGACGCCATGCGACGCAGTTGATGAAGTCAGCCTGAGACTGACCCATCGAGCCGTCCTCGTTCTTCGGCGTAAATCTGCGGTTAACGGCAATGCTGAATGACAGAACCATAGTTCCGCTCTGAGTCTGCTTGAGCTCAGGATTCTGGGTGAGTCTGCCGCCGAGTATGACCTTGTTAAGATTGAAATTTGCCATTGTCTGACCTCCGATCAGTGACGGTCTTGCTTGACCTGTTAAAGGACGCGAAAAGGGCGTCGCTTATTCAGCGTCGGAAGCGGGAGCTTCTTCGGCAGCGGGAGCCTCTGCGGGCTTAGCGGAAGCCTTCTTCTCGTCGTGCTTTACGACGATGGAGCGCATGATTCCGTCGGTGATGCCGAACACACGCTCAAGCTCGAGCGGGAAATCGGGCGCGCTCTTGAAGTTGACAAGAACGTAGTAACCCTCGGTGAGGTCGTTGATCGGGTAAGCGAGCTTGCGTCTGCCCCACTCGTTGACCGACTCGATGGTACCGTTTGCGGCGATAAGACCGGTGAACTTGTCGACCAGAGCCTTTACGCTGTCATCACCCTGCTGTACATCAACGATAAACAGAGTTTCGTAGGAAGAAATCTTATCCATTGTTGTTACACCTCCTTATGGACGTTAAGTCCCGGAATTCGTCTTTTTTTCCGGGAAAGGAGAGGTCACGCTTTTGCGCGACCTATACCGATTAAATATTATAACACAGATTCAAGCCGGTGTCAAGGGTATTTTCGAAAAAAAGCCAAAATTTCTCCGACCCGCTTCGTCATATTCCGAAAGCTATCACGAACCTGTTCCCGTCCCGCGCGCGTTCGAGGAGAGCGATCAGCTCGGGGACGTTGATCTCGTCTCTCCATGGCTCGATACGACCGGCGAGGAGCCCGGCGCTCTCTGGAGGGAGTAAATTTAATCCATACGGATCGAAAACAACGCCCGGACGGTCGAGCGTTCCGCCGAGGAAAACCTTCATGCCGTCAAATACTCCGGAGCTTCCCCAATCGCCGCAGACAAGCTCGTCCGAAACCGCGATGCTGTGATAGAACTCGACGATCTCACGGAAATCAAGCCGCTTTCCCAATCGCTGTCCGGGATATCTGAAATAGTCCACTCCCGGCTCGACCGGCTCGTCGATGATTCCGAATTCGATTTTCTGATCAAGACTGTATTTCATCGTGTCACACCCTTTTGTTCGATATAATAATTATACCACCTCGCGACGGGGGCTGTCAATCGCTCTGCCCGGAGAAAATTTCGTATAAAAAATCCTGCTGTCTCTGTACAAATCCGGAAAACTGTGCTATAATAGAGACAAACGATTCAAAGCGGAGGTAAAGCTCATGCCCTCAATACCGAAATTCGACGTCGGAGATATTCTCGAGCTCAGAAAGCCGCATCCCTGCGCCAGGGACAGCGTCAGCTTCCGCGTGCTCCGCGTCGGAAGCGATATACGCATAGTCTGCGAGAAGTGCGGACGGGATCTCACCATCCCGCGCATCAAGCTCGAAAAGAACATAAAGCGCGTCGTTCACACCGACGTCCGCGCCGACGATAACGAGGATACACACTGATTATGAACGCTGGAAATATTGAAAACACCGAAAATGTCAAAACCGGGCGAAAGCTGCCCGAGCCGCTCGCGAACGCCGGACGCTTTGCCGCCCGGACCGCCCGGAGACTGACCGCTCCGCTTGCCGGAATGAGCCACATCTGGCTCGCGTTTATACTTCCGATAGCGGTGATGGCGCTGATCTACATCGCGATGGAGGTCTGGCCGTTTGGAAAGAGCTCGGTGCTCGTGCTCGACCTCAACGGACAGTATGTCTACTACTTTGAGGCTCTGCGCGACATTCTGCGCGGCGAGCAGGGCGTGCTCTACTCCTTTGAGCGCGCTCTTGGCGGCGAGTTCCTCGGGATCATCGCCTACTATCTCGCAAGCCCGCTGTCGGTCATAGTCGCGCTCTTTCCCGAGGGACACATAACCGAGGCGCTCTATACGATACTCCTGCTCAAGTGCGGACTGTCGGGAATGAATATGTGTATCTATCTGCACAAGTCCCATCCGACGAAGCCGCTGAACGAGCTGATCTTCTCGATCCTGTATGCGCTCTGCTCCTACGCGGTCGTGATGCAGCACAACACGATGTGGTTCGACTGCTTCCTGCTGCTCCCGCTGATACTCCTCGGAGTCGAGTCGCTGATCAAATACCGCCGGTACAAGCTCTATGTCGTGACGCTCGCCGTCGCGGTGTTGTCGAACTACTATATAGGCTATATGGTCTGCATAGCGGTCGCGGCGTATTTCTTCTTCTATTACTGTCTCTGCACGTCGGGCGAGCGCAATCCGCTCGGCGAGTCCATGCACTTTGTCAAGACCCTCGGGCGCATGGCGCTGTTCTCGCTGATCGCGGTCGGAATAGCGTCGATAATCATTCTGCCCGCCTACTACTCGCTGACCTTCGGAAAGACGACCTTCTCCACGCCGAACTACAGCTTCACGCAGAAGTTCGATTTCCTCGACTTTCTGTCCAAGCTCTACCCTGCGTCCTACGACACGGTGAGACCCGAGGGCTGGCCCTTCGTGTTCTCGGGAACGCTGACGACGATACTCCTGCCGATCTTCTTCATCACCGACCGGATAACCCCGAGACAGAAGATAGCCTACGGGCTGCTCTGCGGATTTTTCGTGTTCAGCTTCAACTCGAGCACGATCGACCTTATCTGGCACGGATTTCAGCGCCCGAACTGGCTCAACTACCGCTACTCGTTCATATTCTGCTTTGTCATCATCGTGATGGCTTACCTCGTCTTTGAGCATATACGCGAGCTTGACCCGAAAATATTCCTCTCGGTCGGAGCGGTGCTCGGACTGCTGATCTGCGTGATACAGAAGCTCGACTACAAGAACACGCCAGACCTTATGTGCGTCTGGTTCTCGATAGCGGCAATCGCGGTTTATATGATACTGCTCTCGGGCTGTCATCACGAGTGGCTCGACGGCTCGGTCAAAACGATACTCTGCGTCGCGGTGCTGCTCGAGACCTTCTGCAACGGGCTCGCCGAGACGATAAGCCTCGACAAGGACGTACACTACAGCTCCCGAGCGTCCTATGTGAACTTCATGAACATCTGGTCGCCCGCCGCCGACTGGATGAACGAGAACGATACCTCCTTCTACCGCGCCGAGAAGAACGAGCACAGAAAGACCAACGACAACTTCGCGCTGAACATCAGAGGACTTTCGAACTCGACCTCCACGCTCAACGCGAGCCAGATAAAATTCCTCGAGCAGATGGGCTATTCTTCAAAGTCCCACTGGTCTAAATATCTCGGCGGTACTCCGGTCTCGGACAGCCTGCTCGGTATAAAATATCTGCTGTCCTATCAGTCCACCGAGCTCGGCGACCTCTGGGGCGAGCCGGTCTACACCGACGAGGAGCACGAGACCGTCGTCTATAAAAACGACTGCGCGCAGTCGCTCGGCTATATGGTCAGCGGCGAGATCGTCGATTTCGACATGGAGAAATACCTCTCGCCGATGGAGAGGATGAACGCGCTCGTGACCGATATGCTCGACAGCGAGACAAAGCTCGAGCTTTTCATACCCTACAGGAACATCAAGCCGACCCTCGAGAACGTCGAGCTCTCCTACGTCACCGGACATAAAAAGTACGCCAAGACCAACGCCTCCCGCGCCGGAAAGCTGACCTTCACCTTCACCGCCGCGACAGACGGCGAGATCTTCGTCTACTTCCCAAGCGAATACAAGCGCGACGCCAAGCTCAAGGTCAACGGCTCGGACGTTTCGGAGTACTTCACCAACGAGACCTGCCGGATAGTCTCGCTCGGAAATCACGCCGCCGGAGACGAGATAATCGTCACGCTCGGACTCTCGGAGGACGATCTCTACCTCGCCAACGGAGTGGATTTCTTCTGGTACATCGACGAGAAGCTATTCCGCGAGGTCATGCCCGAGCTTCAGAAAAACGGCTTTGAGATCGACAGCTTCACCGACGATAAATTCGACGGAAAGATCACCGCGACAGAGGACAGGGAGCTTTTCCTGCTGACCATCCCCTTTGACGAGGGCTGGCATATCCTCATCGACGGCGAGGAAACCGAGAGCTTTGAGGTGCTCGGCGCGCTGACCGGAGTCGAGCTGACTCCCGGCGAGCATACCGTGCATATGTACTACTTCCCGTGGGCGGTCAAATACGGGCTGATCATCTCGGGCGTATCGCTCGCGCTGTTTTTGCTGATAGTCGCCGCCGAGTTCGCCCATAAGCGCCGCAGACCGGTCGTGGAATTCTACGCCGACGGCTCTGAGGACATTCCGGAGGAAAGCGACGACAGGCTGCTGTCCGAGCTTTCACAGCTCATAAAGAACGATATTCAGACAAACGCCGGAGAACCGACAGAGAGCCCGTCTCCGGATAATCCCGAGGGCGATCGGGAGAACGGCTCAGACGGCGGGGGAGACGACGGGTCATGAAGCTGAAGCTCGCGCTGCTGCAGCTCCTGCCGGGGAAAAGCGTTGACGAAAATCTCAGAAAGGGCGAGGAAGCCTGCCGGACGGCAAAGGCGCTCGGAGCGGATATCGCGCTCTTTCCCGAGATGTGGAGCTGCGGCTATGAGATCCCAGAGGATTTATCGGCTCTGAATGAGCTTGCCGTCGGGTCTGACGGCGAGTTTGTCGGGCATTTCCGAAACCTCGCAAAGGAGCTCGGAATTGCGATTGCGATAACCTGTCTCGAGCGGCACGAGCCATCGCCGCGCAACGCCGTGACGCTCTTTGACCGGATGGGCAGGCTCGTCTACAGCTACTCAAAGGTTCACACCTGCGACTTCGGCGAGGAAGCCCGGCTGACTCCGGGAGATAGCTTTGAGGTCGGCGAGCTCGAGACTTCCTCGGGCAAGATAAAGGTCGGCTCGATGATCTGCTACGACCGGGAATTTCCCGAGAGCGCGCGGATACTGATGCTGATGGGCGCGGAGCTGATCCTCGTCCCGAACGCCTGTCCGATGGAGATAAACCGCCTGTCCCAGCTCAGAGGGCAAGCCTTTGAGAATATGCTCTGTATCGCGACCTGCAATTACCCGGAGGGTTAGCCCGACTGCAACGGCCGCTCGACGGTGTTCGACGGAGTCGCCTACCTGCCCGGGCTCGAGGGCTCTCGCGACGCCTGCATACTCGAAGCGGGCGGCGGCGAGGGCGTCTTTACCGCCGAGCTCGATTTGGATATGCTGCGCGCCTACCGCGAGAGCGAGGTTCACGGCAACGCCTACCGCAAGCCCGGAAAATATTCGCTGCTTCTTGACAGCGATGTCGCATATCCCTTTGTCCGAAAGGACGCAAGAAGATATTAACGTCTCTGCCGGAAAACGGCAGAGACGCTTTTTTATTTATATATGGTGAATTTTATTTCCTCACTTAGCTGAGTGTTCGTTGTGGAACTCAAATTTTCTCTTTAATTTTGAACAAACTCCAAAATAGTATTTATGCTTTTATTTTGATTTACTTTCCCAACATATTCAATGTCTGTCTATCAGATAATTCTTTATTCCAATGCTTTAATAATACCTTTTTATACTTAACAATCCAAGAAGCTATCTCAGTAAATTGAGGTATATTCTTATCTACTAGGATCTTAGGTGCATCGCTAATAGAGACTGGTATTCTTTCGCCATCAACGTCTACTTTAAGTCTGGGCGTACTATAAGGTACAACTCTGTCTCTGCCTTCTGAATCTATCCATATTGAATAGGGTAATCCTGTGTCCTGTTTATCAACATTAGCCATTTCATCAATATGTTTATTATCAGATTCCAGAAGTAATTTTAATAATTCAGCTTCAGAATTCATTGTATGCTCCCTCCTAACTAAGTATTCGCTATGAACCTTGGATTCCCTTATATTATCTCGGGCTCGAACCTCCCGTCGAGTATCGACTTGGAGACGAAATCCACGCTGCGCTTTTCGTGGCTTTGGAGCTCGAAGATCACGATCTCGTTCTCGTCCCGGATAAGTCCGCCGGGGACATAGAGCGTCTCCTGCGGCCCTGCTTCCCAGAAGCGCCCGAGGTTGAAGCCGTTCACAAAAGCGACGCCCTTTCCGAGCCCTCGGGTGAGCAGATTGGTCGGCACTCCGGCTTTTGCCCTGAAGCGTCCGCGCAGGAACCGCGGCTCGCAATTCTCCGCGCCCGAATAGCAGAGCTGCGACAGATCGCAGAGCGGCAGCGGTCGGCACTCGAAGCCGTAAAGTCTCGAAATGCCGTACTTCACCTCGCCGAAAAGCCCCTTTTCCTCGGCAAAGCCCGGGCGTGTGTTCGTCCTACCGAGGTTCTCGACAAGGATATCGAGCCGGTGCGGGAGATCGGCGCGGCACTTAATCGTGGGAGACGGGCAGTCCCGGCGGAAAACGCCTTTGTACTCGCCGTCGATGAAGATCATCGCCCGGTCGCGCACGTCGGTCAGCGTCAGCGCAAGCTCGCGGTCGCAGCCGCCCGGAAGTATCGTCGAGTAGAGCACAAATCCGAACGGGCAGTCAAGCTCCTCAAAGGAGAGCGGCTCGGCGGCTTTTACCGATGCAGAGAGCGCGTCGAGATTCCCGAAAAGCGACGCCGATTCGGTCAGCTCTACTCCGGTTATCTCCTGAGTTTCAGGGTCGGGAATACGATAGCTTCTGACCGGCTTTCCGAGGTATTCGTCGAGCTCGCGACGGCAGGCATAGTATTTCTCGGTCGCGCGCCCGTCCTCGGAGATCAGCGCGTCGCAGTCGTAGCTCGTCGTGATGGCGCGGAAGATATTCTCGCCCCTGCCGTCAAAGGGTCGAGTGACCCGCGAGCCGTTCATGAAGCCGAAATTCGTCCCTCCGGCGAACATATAGAAGCTGACATAGGCTCCGAGGTCGAGCGCCTTCCGGTAGGCAGCGGCGATCGGAGCGACCTCGCGTCCCTTGCCGCTCTCGCCCCAGTAGACCGAGCGTCCGCTCCAGTACTCGCCGACAAAGGGCGGCATATCGGGCTGGAGCGCTCTCAGCGCCGGAACCGCGGTCTCGCTCTCGATGCGGTAGTTCGTCGCCTGCCAGACGCCGAGCGGCTTTGTGAAGCATAGCCCCTGATAGGTGCAGTCGGTCTGATAGAGCGGCACGTCGACGCCGTTTTTGCAAAGCTCGTCGGCGAGAAAGCGCAGATAATCGAGGTCGCTGCCGAAGCTGCCGTACTCGTTCTCGATGCAGACGGCGATAATCGGCCCGCCGTTCGTCGACAGATAGGGCGCGAACTCGCGGCAGAGACGCCTGTAATACGCCGAGACCTTAGCCATGAACTCCGGGTGCGCGCAGCGGTATCTCATATGGCGATCCTTGAGCAGCCACCAGGGCAGCCCGCCGAAATCCCACTCGCCGCAGATGTAGGGCGAGGGTCTGAGCAGCACCTTGAGCCCGAGCTTATCGCAGAGCTCAAGAAAGCGTCCGAGATCGAGCAGTCCCGAGAAGTCGAACTCACCCTCCCGCGGCTCGTGGAGATTCCACGGGCAGTAGGTCTGCACTGCTGTGAGCCCGAAATCCTTCATCATCGAGAGCCGACGCTCCCATTCGTCGGGAAAGATGCGGAAATACTGTATGTCCCCCGCGGCAAGGTAGAAATCCCCGCCGTCAAGCGTGAGACGGTTTTTTTCGATATTGAGACGCGGCATGATAACCCTCCGGAATGTTTTTTCAGTGTGATTCAGTATATCACGGAACGGCTGATTTGTCAATTATTTTTGAACATTTTTCAGCAGACAAAATATTTTCAAAAAGCACTTGAAGAACAGCGGAAAATATGGTATAATTCAATTATTAAATTAGCAAAGGAGAAATTATC
>CACXED010000312.1 GCA_902766575.1 uncultured Ruminococcus sp.
GTTTATCCGCGAGGATACCGCCGGAGTCGGCGCTCTCGGCGACATCGGATGCTATTCGCTCGATATGGTGCTCAACGCGATAGGCTATCCCGCGCCTCTGACTGTCAGCGGCTTCAAGTCCGACTTCTTCGGAACTAACCCCGAGACCTACAGATACAGACAGAGCGAGCCCGAAAAGATAGCGTCCGCGTTCGGCGTTGACGACTTCGCAGGCGCGTTCATCAGACTTGAGGGCGGAGTTATGCTCGATTTCCGCATCTCGTGGGCGATGAATATGAACACTCCCGGCGACACGATCATTCTCGGCACCAAGGCGGGACTCAGGATCCCCTCGACCGACTGCTGGAACGGCTCGGTCGGCGGCCCGATGACGATCTACACCGAGTGCGCCGGACAGAGCATCGAGTATCAAGTTCCGATCCTCAGAGATAATCCCGGTGACGGCAGCCTTTGGGATCGCAAGATCGGCTCGTTCATCAACGCGGTCAAGACGAACGGCGCGGCTCCCGTCCCGACAAGCCAGATCATCAAGAATCAGGCGATCATAGACGGAATCATCCGTTCGAGCGAGCTCGGCCGCGAAGTTGAGATCGAGATCCCCGAGATATAATTTACAGTTGATTCAGGCAATTCCGGTCAGCGTCGGATAATTTCCGACCTGCCGGATTGCTTTTTAATGGTATAAATGTCAGTATATTATATGTTCAACAAGCCGAAAAACTGCGTCACGGCTCGTCGCGACGAGCTGAAGCCGACGGTGATGGATTATTTTCCGGAGGAGTGGCGGGACAAGCTGCATCCGGTCGGGCGGCTCGACCTCGACACAGAGGGGCTGCTGATAATCACCGACGACGGCAGGCTCGACAATCGCCTGATGCAGCCGCGGCGTCACGTCGAAAAGAAGTATTTTTTCCGCGCGCTGGGGCATATTGACGATGAAAAGGCACGCGCGCTCGAGTCGGGGATCGAGCTTTATCACAAGGATTACGTCGCGTCTCCGGCGAAATTTGAGCTGGTCGGCTATTCCCGTGTACGCGACAATCTGGAACTAATTCCAGACAGACATCGTTCGAAGTGGATGAAGAATCCGGACGGAGACGTGACGGCTGGCTTTTTGACGATAACCGAAGGCAAAAAGCATCAGGTCAAGCTGATGGTAAAATCGGTGGGATGCAGAGTCTTTACTCTCGAGCGGGTAAGGGTCGGCGGACTCGAGCTGGACAAAACGCTCAAGCCCGGAGAATGGCGCGAATTGACAGAATCAGAGCTGGCGCTGCTTTGCGGCGGTGAATATCCGGATAAATCGAACATTCAAAATTGAGGTGCAAAAATTGAATACCAACGAAAAGCTGTTTGAATTTATAAAGTCCTCACCGAGCTGTTTTCACGCGATAGACAATATTTCAAAAAAGCTCGAAGCGGAAGGCGCGGTCAGGCTCTGCGAAAGCAGCAGATGGAATATAAACCGCGGTAAAACTTATTTCACTACTCGCAACGGCTCGTCGATAATCGCCTTCAGAATTCCGGAGGATATTGACGGCGGATTTATGATAGCGGCGGCTCATTCGGACTCGCCGACCTTCAAAATTAAGGATAAACCGGAGCTCGAAGGCGGAAATTATGTCCGTATCAACACCGAGCGATACGGCGGAATGATATACGATTCGTGGTTCGACAGGCCCCTTTCGGTCGCGGGTCGGGTGATTGTCAGGACTGAAAAGGGAATAGAATCAAAACTTGTTTCATGTCCGAAGAATCTGCTGCTGATACCTCATGTGGCTATCCATATGCAGAATCCGAACAACGGACTTGCATATAATCCCGCTGTCGACCTCGTTCCGCTCTACGGAGGATCAGACGCAAAGGGCGGATTTTTGAAAAGCATAGCACGTTATGCAAATGTCAGCGAAAGCGATATTATCGGTCACGATCTTTATCTCGTCAACCGTCAGGAGCCGACTGTCTGGGGGGCTGACGATGAGTTCATTTCCTCGCCAAAGCTCGACGATCTTCAGTGCGCGTTCTCGGCAGCCGAGGCGTTTTTGTCGGCGGATACCGGAAAATCCATATCGGTGCTCTATATCGCGGACAACGAGGAGGTAGGCAGTCAGACAAAGCAGGGAGCCGGGTCAACATTTCTGAATGACGTTTTATCCAGAATGACAGCCGCGCTCGGATTTTCGGATGAGGATTATCGCTGTCTGGTCGCGCGCTCGATGATGCTGTCCGCGGATAACGCTCACGCCGTGCATCCGAATCACCCGGAGCTCGCCGATCCGACTCACCGACCGGTTCTGAACGGCGGAATCGTTATGAAATACAACGCTTCTCAGCTCTATACGACCGACGGGATTTCAGCGGCGATTTTCAAAGAAATATGCAGGAAATCCGACGTCCCCTTGCAAATATTCTGCAACCGTTCAGACATTCGCGGCGGTTCGACGCTCGGAAATATTTCCAACACTCAGGTCTCGATGAACGCCGTGGACATCGGAATAGCTCAGCTCGCGATGCATTCCTCATACGAAACAGCCGGAGCTAAGGACACCGATTATATGATCCGCGCGATGAAGAAATTCTTTGAAGCATCGCTTGAGATCAAAAACGAAAATATCAATATAGGATAAGAACCGAATAAAAATTCAGCCGCTCTCAAGAGAGAAGCGGCTGATTTTTTGCGATTGCTTAACACGTTAAGTAATGACGCTTTATCATTTCCTTTTCAGGATCGAAAATAGTCCGCGGCGAAGAAGCTGACCGCCGGTACTGATAAGCTGAGTCTCGATTTTTGCTTTCCGACGCTCGGCAGCCTTGTCCTTGGCTGCCTGTTTTTTCGCGGCTTCCTTTTCGGCTTTTTTAGCGGCTTCCGCAGCGGCTTTTTCCTTTTCCTTGGCGAGTTTTTCCTTTTCGGCTTCAAGCTCGGCGCGCTGACGATCGAGCTCGGCGCGCTCCGCGTCGGCCTCGGATTGCTTTTGGAGCAGCTCAAAGGCGCTCTCATTGTCGACGACGGAATCGTACTTTCCGGCAACCGGAGAGTTTCTCATCGCCTGCTCCTTAGCGGTCGAAGATGCAGGGCTCATCAGGCTTTCCGGGCATATGACCGAGGTTTTCTGTACTATCTGCGGAACTCCGTTTTCGTCGAGGAACGAGGTCAGCGCCTCTCCGGTTCCGAGCTCCATAATGACGTCCTCGGTCTTGAAATTCGGGTTCGGACGGAAGGTCTGAGCCGCGGTTCTGACTGCTTTCTGCTCGGCGGGCGTGTAGGCTCGGAGCGCGTGCTGGACGCGGTTTGAGAGCTGCGCGAGGACGCTGTCCGGGATGTCGGACGGCGACTGCGTGACAAAATAAATGCCGACTCCCTTGGAACGGATCAGCTTGACGGTCTGCTCGATCTTTGAAACCAGAGCCTTCGGCGCGTCCTTGAACAGCAGATGAGCCTCGTCAAAAAAGAACACGAGCTTCGGCTTTTCAGCGTCTCCGACCTCGGGAAGCTCCTCAAAAAGCTCAGCCATCATCCACAAAACGAACATCGAATAGAGCTTTGGATATTTGATCACATCAACACAGTGCAAGACATTTATGATCCCTCTGCCGTCGGACGAGGTGCGGATCCAGTCGCGCAGATCGAGCGCGGGCTCGCCGAAGAAGGTGTCGGCGCCCTGTTCCTCAAGCGGGATCAGCGCTCGTGTGATGGCGCCGATGCTCTGCGCCGCCATGTTGCCGTAGCTGACGGTATACTCGGCGCGATGCTCGGCGACGTAGTTGATAACGGCGCGCAGATCCTTCATGTCGAGGATCTTGAGCCCCTTGTCGTCTGCTATGCGGAAGATCGTGTTCAGTACGCCCTCCTGAACCTCGGTGAGCCCGAGTATGCGCGAAAGCAGGGAAGGGCCGATGTCTGAAACGGTCGTGCGGACAGGATGACCGCCCTTGCCGTAGATATCGTAGAAAACGGTCGGAAATCCGCGGTAAACAAAGCTGTCGCGGATGCCGAATTTGTCGATGCGCTTCTGCATACCGGCGCTGTCGACGCCGGGCTCGCAGATACCGGACACGTCGCCCTTGACGTCGCAGAGGAATACCGGAACGCCCGCCTCGGAAAAGGCTTCAGCCATAACCTTCATCGTGATCGTTTTTCCCGTGCCGCTCGCTCCGGCGATAAGTCCGTGGCGGTTGCACTGATTCAGGTACATATAGACCCGCTGGCGCTCGCCGCCGTCATAGCTTTCGGCAAGTCCCATATAAATCTTTCCGTTTTCTACCATAATAAAAATAGTCCTTTCTGTGATCGGATATAAAAATCTACAATAATTATATCATATCTGAACGAAATGTCAAGTGCCGACGTGGAAATTTTACTTTATCCGAAGAATTTTTTCATACGCCCGGAATGAATGGAAGGTCTCAAAAATTTCAGCATAAGATCCCTTTCCGCGGCTAAAGGCAGAAGCTATAGCCGACTGTGCAAAAAATATCAGAATATCTGCTTGACTTTTTCCTCGTAAAGTGGTAAAATATTAAAAGCGATCATCCGGGGCCTGCGCAGACAGAAAAACAGCTCCCAAAGTCGGCGAGCTCGCGCAGGACTGTCCCGGAAATTCATGAAAGGATCGGTAATAAAATGAAGATCACCGATATCATTACAGCCGACCGCCCGAGTCTTTCCTTTGAGGTCTTTCCGCCCAAAACGAGCGATAATTTTGAAAGCGTCATGTCCGCGGCTATGCAGATCGCGTCGCTGAATCCCAGCTACATGAGCGTCACCTACGGAGCCGGAGGAGGAACCTCTCACTACACGGCGAGCATCGCGTCGAGTCTGATGGAAGCCGGAGTTACTCCGCTTGCGCACCTCTCCTGCATCTCGGCGACTCACGCCACGATACGCGAGCGGCTCGACGATCTGCGCGCCCGGGGAATCGAGAACATCCTCGCTCTGCGCGGCGATATACCTAAGGATTTTTCTCCTGAAAAGCTTGAATACCACTATGCGTCCGAGCTCGCGTCTGAGATACGCGATTACGGCGGCTTCTGCATCGGCGGCGCGTGCTATCCCGAGTCCCATCCGGACAGCGCCGATTCCGCGTCGGACATCGAGGCGCTCCGGATCAAGGTCGAATGCGGCTGTGAATTCCTGACGACGCAGATGTTTTTCGACAACAATATTCTCTACAATTTCCTCTGGAGACTCCGTCGGGCGGGAATCGACGTTCCGGTCGTCGCGGGTATCATGCCGGTCACGAACGCAAAATCCATCCGCCGCATATGCTCGATCTCCGGCACCATGCTCCCGCAGAGGTTCATCCGCATCGTCGAGCGCTACGGGGACAATCCCGAAGCTATGCTTCAGGCGGGCATCGCCTACGCCACCGAGCAGATCATCGATCTCTACGCAAACGGTATCAACGCAGTCCACATCTACTCGATGAACCGTCCAGAGGTCGCGCAGAAGATCCGCGAAAACGTCGCGTCGATCATCGCCTGAAATATTGTAAAGACAGAAAAAACCGCCGGTCGGACGATCGGCGGCATTTTTCATCGGATCAGTGAGTCAGGAACAGCATGAGGAGGAACAGGAGGGTAATGACCCAGGTTCCGACCTTGACTTCCTTGACCTTGCCGGAGAAGGTTTTGATTGCAATGTAGGAGATGAGTCCGAACGCAATACCATAGGAGATATTGTAGGTGAAGGGCATCATAGAAATCGTCAGGAAAGCGGGGACTGCGATGTCTATGGAAGTCCAGTCGATATCCTTGACGCAGGCCATCATCAGGACGCCGACGTAGATAAGAGCCGCTGCGGTCGCGCATCCGGGGATGAGCTGAGCAACCGGCGAGAGGAACATTGCGATGAAGAAGAATATCGCGGTGAATACCGAGGAAAGTCCGGTTCTGCCGCCTTCAGCGACGCCTGCGGAGGACTCGACAAAGGTGGTGACGGTGGAGGTTCCGCAGACAGCGCCGGTAGTGGTAGCTATCGCGTCGGCGAGCATAGCCTTGTCCATTCTCGGGACCTCGCCCTCAGCGGTGAGCATATTTCCGCGCGCGCAGGCTCCGTAGAGCGTGCCGAGCGTATCGAACATATCGACCATGCAGAACGCGAGCGCGGTGGTGATTATGGTCAGAACGAGGTTTGCGGTGCCGTGAGCGGCTGCGAACGCCGAGAAGTCAAAGCCCTCGGTAAATACCTTAAAGAACGCCTGAGCTCCGAACTCGCTGAAAGCCGCAAAGGGGCTGGTCATGGAAATTCCGAGGTTTGCGTAGAAGCCCGGAACGGTGAAGCCGAGGAGATAGTAGAGCACAGCTCCGCCGAGAATTCCCCAGAGCACAGCTCCGCGGATATTCTTCTTGGACATTACCGCGATGGCGATAACCGCCGCGATGGTGACGAGCATCGGCATGATGTCTCCCCACGAGACAGAGAGAAGATTGAACGAGCTGAGCGTAACTCCGGTAGAGGAGCTGGGGATGACGATCTTGGAGTTCTGAAGACCGATGAACGCGATGAAAAGTCCGATTCCGGCGGGAATGGATTTGCGGACGGCGTCAGGGATAGCTCCGAAGATCTTCTTGCGCAGACCGGTCACGGTGAGCACGATGAACACGAGACCGTCGATGAGGACGAGAACCAGCGCGTTTGCGTAGGTCAGTCCGAAGCCGACGCAGCAGGTGTATACGAAGAAGGCGTTAAGACCCATTCCGCTTGCCTGAGCGAGGGGAAGATTGGCTAAAAGACCGATGAGAAGCGTACCGACGATAGCCGAGATAGCCGTGGCGATATAGATCGCGCCGTAGGAAACGCCGAGCACCGGAGTGCCGTCTCCGAACGGGTTTGCGAACATATTCGCGTTGACCATGAGAATGTACACCATCGCAAAGAAAGTGGTCAGGCCGGCCATCAGTTCAGTGCGGACGTTGGTGCCGTTCTCTTTGAGCTTGAAGAATTTTTCCATGTCTGGAAACTCCTTTCAAAAAGAAATGTATTGATAAAATGTAAAAAAGATATCACAACTAATTATATCACAGGATCCTCCAATTTGCAAGACCTTTCGTCAAAAAAGTACATAAAAAATTTACTCAAATTTTCAAAAAAGACTTTTCTTTTTCTCCATAATGTGCTATAATATAATTTGTTGTTTATCGCATCGCCGAACTGCGCCGCGATGCTGTCATTTTACGAAAGGTATGGTCTCTTGAACATGAAAGAATTCTACACTATCGACGTGGCGGGTATAAAGCGCGACCTGCCGCTCTGCCGCCTGACCGACGAGCTTTATATCGGAGCTTTTGTCATTTTCGGCGACGTCGAGCTTACCGAGGTATCCGCCAAGGCTCTGCTCGAAAAGGCGCCTGATTTCGATATCATGGTCACTGCCGAATCAAAGGGCATCCCGCTCGCTCACGAGATGGCGCGTCAGTCGGGAAAGAACACCTACATACTCGCGCGCAAGGCTCCCAAGCTCTATATGAAGAACGTCATCAAGACCGAGGTGAAGTCGATCACCACCTCAAAGGTGCAGACCCTCTATATAGATCAGTCCGACGTCGACAAGATGAATGGCAAGCGCGTGCTGATCGTCGACGACGTCATTTCGACCGGAGAATCGCTCCACGCGCTTGAAGCGCTTGTCGAGCGCTCGGGCGGAACGATAGTCGGAAGAATGGCTATCCTCGCCGAGGGCGACGCTATCGGACGTCCGGACATCACCTATGTCCAGAAGCTGCCGCTTTTCGATAAAAACGGCGATCCGATCCAGTAAACCGCAAAAGCCGAAAGACCGCGGACAGGTTCCGCGGTCTTTTCTGCGGCTTTGAATTGTATCGACTTTGAAAAAAAATCATTGATTAGACGTATGAACTGTTGCATTTGATCGGCAAGTGTGCTACAATATTGATGATCATGACAAAAAGGGGATGAAAATCGGTGACAGCCGTACATAAGCTGCTCCTGTCCGGAAAAAAGCGCGAGCTTGATATGACACAGGGGAGCATTATCGGAAATCTGATGAAATTCGCGCTCCCGCTGCTCGTCGGCAATCTGTTCCAGCAGCTCTACAATATGGTCGACACTTGGGTGATCGGGCAGACCGGGGAGAACGGAGCCTATGCCGCGGTCGGCAGCGTCGGGCCGATAATAAACATACTCATCGGCTTTTTCTCGGGACTCGCGACCGGAGCCGGAGTAATTATCTCCCAGCATTTCGGAGCCAAGGACCGCGACGGCGTCCGCAGAGCCGTTCACACATCTATGGCGATGACCCTCGTGATGGGAGTCCTCTTTACGATAATAGGCGTGACGATGGCGCCGCTGATGCTTAAGCTGATGCTCCGCGACACCTCGTCGGAGATCTTTCCGTTTGCAAAGCAGTATCTGACCATCTATTTTTCAGGCGTGATGGGGCTGATGCTCTACAATATGGGAGCGGGGATCCTGCGAGCGGTCGGAGATTCCCAGCGGCCGCTGTTTTTCCTGATAGTCTCGGCGGTGACGAATACGCTGCTCGATCTGCTGTTTGTGCTGGCGTTTGACTGGGGAGCGGCGGGAGTGGCTTGGGCGACGATAATCGCGCAGTGGCTGTCGGCGCTGCTGACGCTTTTCGTCCTGATCCGCAGCGATTCGTGGGTGCAGTTAAAGCCAAGGGAGCTAAGATGCGACCGGGAGATGCTGAAGCGGATCATCGCGATAGGCATACCGTCGGCGCTCCAGATGGCGCTGACAGCCTTTGCAAACGTCTTTGTGCAGTCCTACATAGGCAGCGTCAACGGCGATCAGGCGGTGAATCTCGGCGGCTGGACGACCTATTCAAAGGTCGACGCGTTCATATTCCTGCCGGTGCAGTCTCTGGCGATGGCGACGACGGCCTTTGTCGGACAGAATCTCGGCATAGGAGACGTTAAGCGCGCCAAGACCGGAACGCTGATCGCGTGGGCTATGTCGACTCTGACAAGCCTTTTGATCATTATCACCGTAATGATCTTTGCAAGACCGCTCGCATCGCTGTTCAATCCGAATGACGGAGTGGTCGACGCTGCGGTGAGACTGCTGCATCTGCTGACGCCGTTCTACATCTGCTGCTCGGTGAACCAGATCCTGTCGGCGTCGCTGAGAGGAGCGGGGAACACCCGCGCGCCGATGATAATCATGCTCTCGACGTTTATAGGAGTCAGGCAGATCTATCTTTACGTCATGTCGACGTTCATTTCGAACGAGCTGCTGCCGGTCGGCTTCGGATATCCGGTCGGATGGATGACCTGCGCCGCCGCGATGCTGATATATTATCTTAGATTTGACTTTTCAAAGGTCAAGGTCGCAGCCAGAAACATCAGAATCAACGAAAGCGGCGCTGATCGCTCCGAAGATTCGCAATTATCCGACAAATAACGGGCAATTGCAGGAATAATATTGACATTCCGCGCGAAATGTGGTATAATTAACGGTACATCAAGGATAAATACTTAATGTAAATTGAATATCTGCAACCGTTTCGGCGGTCATCCAACCCCCTTTGGCAGCATCTGCAAAACAGGTGCTGCTTTTTTTGTAAAAGCTATTGATTTTTCACAAGTTCTGTGCTATAATGTCGGTGAAATTTATTTGAACGGAGGACAATATTATGTCTGACAAGATAAGGATCGCACTCATCGGCTGCGGCAGACGCGGCAATCTTCACGCCTCGGCAGTCTCAAGGGACGACCGCTACGACCTCTGCGCCGTCTGCGACATCGACGGGGGAGCTATGGACGCGCTCGCGTCAAAATACTGTCCGGACGCCGCGCGCTATACCGACTACGACCAAATGCTCGCCGAGGTCAAGCCCGAGATGGTGATACAGGCGCTCTGGCCGGAGCACAGACTGCCGGTCTACCGCAGCTGCATCGCTCACGGCGTTAAGCATATGGTCAGCGAGAAGCCGATGGCTCCGAGCTTCTCCGACGCGCTCGAGATGAAGCGGCTCGCTTTAACGACCGGCTGTAAGCTCTCCTTTACGCATCAGAGACGCTTTTCGATCGGAAACCGCCGCGTCCGCGAGCTGCTCGCCGACGGAGCTGTCGGAGAGATAAAGCGGATCGACCTCTACGCCTTTCAGCATCTGCTCGACTGCGGAACGCACACGCTCGATCAGGTCTGGAGCTATATAGGCGACATTCCGATCGA
>CACXED010000313.1 GCA_902766575.1 uncultured Ruminococcus sp.
CACGAGCGAGATCGAGAAGCCTCCGAAGCGTATGAAGCTGCCGAGCAGCTGCAAAACGACGACGATGGCGGTCAGAAGCGCGAGCAGGGTCAGCTTCTGAACCTTGGACATGGAATCTGCGGGTCTTGACATAATAAAACTCCTTTGCTGCTTCCGCTTTATGCGTGAAGCGCTTTTTTTATTTATAAATCGGCGCTGCCATACCGTCCATGCCGATATCCGTCGGATAAGCGATCGGATTCGGGACGTTTTGGAATTGCCGGTTTATACGATATTACTGTCTGCGCGGCTTTGAATTTATCTCCCAGAGACGGCAGAGTCCCCGGAGCGTCAGCTCAGGCTCCTGCCTTATCCGGTTTTTGCAGAGCGGGATGATCAGCTCCGAAAGCCCTCCGGTGGCTACGACGCTCAGACCCTCGAGCGAGTACTCGCTCCTTATCGAGTCGATGAAGCCGTCGAGCATCATCGCGCTGCCGTAAATGCTGCCCGAGTTCATCGAGTCGGCGGTGTTGGCGCCGAGCAGCTTTTCCGGCTTTGAGAGCTGCACGTCCGAGAGCAGCGCGCAGCGGCTTGACAGCGCGTCGAGCGAGAGCTTGACTCCCGGAGCGATGGCGCAGCCGAACAGCTCTCCGCGGCTGTTTACGGCGGTTATGGTCGTCGCCGTTCCGAGGTCTATGACGGCGAAAGGCGGCTTTACCAGCATCATTGCGCCGACCGTGTCCGCGACGATATCGGCTCCGAGGAGATTCGGAGTCTCGACCCGGATGTTCAGCCCGGTTCTGATTCCCGAGCCGACGATGAGCGGCTTTACTCCGAACTCGCCGAGCGCCGAGACTATCGTATGCGTGAGCGGCGGCACTACCGAGAGCAGCATGGCTCCCTCGACCTCGGAGAAGCCGATCTTCTTCATCGAGAAGATACCGGCGATCAGCACGGCGTATTCGTCGGCGGTCTTGATGCGGTCGGAGGCGAGCTTAGCCTTGCAGACAAGCTTGCTTTTTTCGAAAAGTCCGAGGCAGATGCTTGTGTTTCCGATATCGACGGCGAGTATCATATCCCGGCTCCCTTTCATTTCATCGCTTTAGAATATTATAAACCTTAAGCTGCTTTTTGTCAAGTATCGCGGCGGACAAAATAAACAATCCGCCGGGGAAGATTTTTCACAGTTTGACCACCCGGTCGCCTCCGAAGCGCTCGGGAAGATGGACAGTGACCGAATCATATGGGCAGTTTTCGTTCTTTTCTACGGCGAGCTTTACGAGCCTGCCATTTTCGGCTCTCGCTTCTACCGTCAGCCCGCCCTTTGCCGCGAGTTTGAGATCAAAGCCGTCGTATTTTTCGGGAAGTCCGGAGGCTATGAAAAGCTCGTTCCCCTCAGATCTCAATAGGAGCTCGTCGAGGGCGTGGACGTACATACCCGCCGCCGTCGTGAACCACGGATGGTAATAAGCCCGGCTCGCGCGGTTGTTGATCTCGAACAGCTCGTCGAAGTCGCCCGCAGTCCCCGCGACGTATCCGAGCGCGTCTATCGCCTTATCTGTCATACCGAGCCGCGAGTATACCACCGATTTCCAGCAGGCGTACCACGAGCAGACTCCGCTCCCGACCGCGTACATATTGCCGAAGGAGTCCTCGTAATCGAGGTAATCCTCGATCGCGTTTTTCTGGAGCGGGTCGCTCCGGTCGATCACGTCGAACGGGAAGGTACCGCTGAACGCCGAGATGCTCCGGTCGGTGCAGCCGGGGTAGGGAAGATAGCGTCTGCCGTCGTTAGGCAGCGATGCGAGCAGCTCGGCGGCGAGCCTTTCGCACTCAGCGGCGCGCTCCGAGTCAACGCCGAGCAGCCGCGCGCTTTCGGCGAAGATTTTCAGCGTCGAGACCACTCCGCAGGTCGTCATGTAGGCGTTCTCCACGCCCGAGCCGAGCCGTTCGAGATCGGTGCATTTTCCGACGATGAGCCTGCCGTCTGTCCGGTAAAGGCACTGATCGGTGAAGAACTCGGCGCAGGCGGAGATGACCGGATAGGAGGTCTCGCGCAGGAACTCCGCGTCGAGCGTGTAGAGATAATATTCGTACTCGGACAGCGCCGCCATCGACATATGGAAGATGTGATCGTTCCAGAAGCCGATCGGAGCGCCCTCCGTGCCGTCCTCAAGGGTCTCCCACGGATAGCGGGCGGCTTTCTTCCCCTTGGACGAGGCGCGCCTTATGGCGATGGGAAGCCCGTTTTTCCGGAACTCCGGCACGCGCCGCGCTTCCTTTATGTGGTTCGACGTGATCAGTCCCTGGAACATATAGTGCTCGTCGAACGCGAAGAACCGTCCGTGCCAGCAGGCGTCGCTGATCCCGACCGGCATCGACCATTTCGTCGCGTAGCATTTGAGATGGTAGAGCGCAGTCCTGTAAACGCTGTCTATCGCCGCATCTCCGACCGAGGCGTGACCCTCGGCGAAATAATCCGCCCAGACCAAGCGGTGATACTCCCTGAGCCGTTCAAAGCCGTCCGCGAGGATATCGGCTCTGACCCGGTCGGCAAAGCTCTCCGGCGAGTCGTGATCCTTTCTGTCGGCGAGGAGGATATAGAACACCGCTTCACATTCGGAGCCGATCTCAAGCGAGAGCGTCACGCGGTTGCTGTCGGATGAGGTCTCCGCTCCGACGTCTGAAAAGACGCTGACGACTCCCGCGCAGTCGGGCTGATCGAGGGCGCGCCAGCTTATCACACCGTCGGACGCCGAGGTCTCGAAAAGCGCGTTCGGCTCGCCGTCGGCGCGGCAGAGCGTATAGCTGAACTCATATCTGAAGCGCGAAGCCGGGGAAAAGCGCTTTTTGACGGCGATGAGGTTCATATCGGTGTGCAGGAGTGCGAGCGTCTCGATCCGCGTGCCGTCGCCGTAGACAGTCGAGCAGGAAATCTCGGCGCTCTCCGGGTCGAGCCGCTGCCCGGATTCGACCGGCGAGAGCTTCCCGACCTTTTGCGTGAAGCGTCCGAAGGGTATGAGCGGCCTGGTGTCAAAGCCTCTGTATCTGCGTCCCTCCCACCAGATGCAGCGGCCGATATTGGCATGAATCAGCTTTCCGCTGCCGTCGGGCGACATGGAGCCGTCCGCGCCGACAGTGAGCGATATCTCTCCGTTTCCGAGGATCGGAGCGCAGTAGGTTTCGGACGGCGAGCCGTGAATGAATTTCATATGTGAACCTCCAAACATGATTTTGACAAAATTATACTCCCGGACGGCTCTGCTGTCAAGCGTCAAATCACGCGCGGAATATAGAAAATCACGCCTTGACAAACAGCCGGTGATGTGCTATAATCATTCGGGAGGCGATATGGATGATTCTCTATACAAGCACGCGGGAGCATAAGACTACCGTCATAAACGACGAAGCCGGAAAGTCCGGAGAGCGCTTTTTTGTGCGCGAGGTCGGTCACAGCCTGCCGAAAGCCGGGATCAGACTGCGTATGGAGGGTCGGGACGTCTGGACGGCGCATTTTGCGGTCTCGGGGAGCTGCGGCTTCAACGATATCGTGATTCACGCCGGAGAAGGCTGTCTCATCCCGCCGGGAGTCGGGTTTGAGATCCTGACCGGAGAGGGGCTTGAGCACTACTGGATGATGTTCGGCGGCGGGGATATCCCGGAGATACTCTCGCGGTCGGGGATCGGGAGAGAGGCTCACGGCTTTTCCTGCGGCTTTTTCGAGCGGGTCAGGGGGGATTTCGACGCGATAGTCTCAGCCGAGCCGACCGGGGAATTTGACCTTGAGATGTATATGAATTCGCTTTTCTGGAAGCTGATGTCCTATCATCGCGAGGGCGCGCCGGGGCGCTCAAGTCCCGCCGACGGGTATATCAGGCTCGCGCGGAGCTTTGTGGACTCCCATTTTTCGGAGCCGATCGGCGTTGAGGATATCGCCGCCGCGGCTCATGTGACCTCGAGATATATGTACAAGCTGTTCAAAAAGCGGCTCGGCAGATCGCCCAAGGAGTACCTGACCGACCGGAGAATGGAGTGCGCGCGGTATCTGCTCTCGACCACCGGGCTTTCGGTGAGCGAGATCTCGGCCGACGTCGGCTTCGGAAATCCGAGCGGCTTTGCGGCGGCTTTTCGCGAAAAGCACGGCGCTCCGCCCGAGAAATGGCGTCTGGGGCTCCGCTGCGGAGAAAAAAATCCTGAAAGTCGATGAAATTCTTCGATATTATCCCAAAATCCGATTGACAAATCCGAGATTGTGCGGTATAATATTATGGATAAGCTGAATAATTGGAGTTTTCGCGTGAAAAAGCCTTGGATTTATGGGCTTTTTAACGCGAAAACAACCTTAAATCAGCGTTTCCTTATATATGCCCAAACTATGTAAATGGGAGAAAAGAACTGATGATACGCAGTATGACTGCCTTCGGCCGCGCGGTGAGAGCCGGCGAGTCGGACGGCAAAAATATAACGGTCGAGATGAAAAGCGTCAACAACCGCTATCTCGACTGCACAGTGAAGCTACCGAGGATTTACAGCTTCCTTGAGGATCGGGTCAGACAGTATGTGCAGGCGGGCGGGATATCCCGCGGAAAGCTCGACGTCTATATCGGAGTCGATATCGTCGAGAACGTCGGGACTACCATCGACATCGACAAGGCGCTCGCCGGGAGCTATATAAAGGCTCTCGAGCGGCTGCGGGACGAGTTCGGTCTCGCCGACGACATCACTGTGATGAAGGTCGCCGAGAACCGGGACATCTTCACGGTCAAAAAGCCCGACGACGACGCCGAGCGCGACTGGCTCATGATAAAGCCGGTGCTCGACGAGGCGATGAGAGCCTTCCTCGCCGTCAGGGAGACCGAGGGCGAACGCCTCAAGGCGGATATCCTCACAAAGCTCGAAAAGATCGAAACGCTCGCCGGGCGGATAAAGTCGCTCTCCGAAGCCGACGCCGCGACCTACCGTCAGCGCTTTGAGTCGCGCCTGACTCAGCTCCTCGCCGACAACGCGGTAGAGCTGAATCCGCAGCTCGTGCTGACCGAGTGCGCGATCTACGCCGACCGCGTCGCGATCGACGAGGAGATCGTCCGGCTCGGCTGCCACTTCCAGGCGTTCAGGTCGATACTCGACACCGACGAGCCGGTGGGACGCAAGCTCGACTTCCTTCTGCAGGAGATCAACCGCGAGACGAATACGATAGGCTCAAAGGCTTCGAACGCCGAGATAGCCTCGCTCGTCGTCGAGACCAAGAGCGAGCTTGAAAAGATCCGCGAGCAGATCCAGAATATCGAATGATTCGGGTGTGAAGCTATGAAATTCATAAACATCGGATTCGGAAATATGGTAGCCGCCGAGCGCGTCGTGGCTGTGGTCAGCCCTGACAGCGCGCCGATCAAGCGGCTCATTCAGGACGCAAAGGACTCGGGACGCGCCATAGACGTCACCTGCGGCAAGCGCACCCGCGCCGTCATAATCACCGACAGCGAGCACGTAATCCTCTCGGCGTTCCAGTCGGAGACGATCTCCAACCGGCTCAGCGACCGCGCCGACGATCAGGACGGCGAGGACGACGGCGAGGACGAGCTTTGATCGGCACACGACATTTCGAAAGGCGGTAAGATTTTGACTGAAATCAGCGAAAAGGGAATACTGATGGTGATCTCCGGCCCGTCGGGGAGCGGAAAGGGCGAGCTTGTAAAGC
>CACXED010000314.1 GCA_902766575.1 uncultured Ruminococcus sp.
GATCGGAATGCACGAAATTGTGCAGCCGTAGTTATATGATATCCACTCCTGCTCCTCGTCGTATTTCGGAACGGGAACGATACCGAAGTTAACATCGCTTGCTCGCATAGCTTCGACTGCGGTCAGCGCGAAGAAAGTGAACAGCAGATTATTCTGATTGAAAGGCTTGTACGCCGCGGTGGTAGTGAAGTCAACGGTAGAATCGAGCGCGTAAAGCACGCTGTCATTTCCGTTGAACATATTGTAGATGAACGTATTCAGATCGACTGTTCGCTCGGAGGGCGATATCAATTCAAAGCCGTCGGCGTTCTTCTTTACCAGTTCAAAGCCGCCGCTGTAGTAGATTCCGCGCTGAGCATGAACATTTGAGTAAATTCCGTAGCGGTCGTTTTCGTCGAGGGTATTGTTGCCGTCCACGTCTCCGGCTACCGCCTCGCCCATCTGGAGTGCCTTTTCGAGCGTCCACTTGTTGTCGGCTACGAGATCATAAGGATTTTCGAGCTTGAAGTCCTCTATCATTCCCTTGTTGAAATAAACGACCTCGGTATTGCGCAGAAGATCGAGGCAGAGATATCCTACGCAGGAGTAGAGCTTGCCGTTTATTTCCGTGTTCTCGTTCCATGACTGATTCCACCAGGGCTTGTCAAAATCGAGGTAGTCGAGCGTGTTCAGATCGAGCATATAGCCCTCTGTTCCGGTAAACCACCAGTAGTCGGGGCAGATGACATCATATCCTTCGTCGTCAGCCATGACGCTTGCCTGTACGGCATTCATGAACAGACTACTGTCGCTCTTGATGTCGGTAAAGCAGAGCTTTACACCGAAGCGCTCCTCCACGGCGTTGTTGCGGGCGTATACGGCGTCGTTGAGCGTGTCGCCGGTCTCCTCCTCCGCGTCGAGATAGTAGAGCCGCTCGGTGCGCACGAGCAGATTGAAGTCCGCGCCGCCCCAGTTTTTTTCGGGAAGATTATCGGCAAGCGGATCGGCGGTAGTATCGGCAAGCGTTGTGCCGGTAGCGGATGAGGTATCGCCGCCCGAAACGGCTGCTTCGCCGCAGGATACGGACGAAAGCAGGGCGAGCATGAGTATTAACGAGAGTGTTCTTTTCATTCTGAGATCCGTTCCTTTCAAATCATATTATTTTGCAATCTGACCGAATAACCTCTTGTCAAGACCGGACTTGAAGCGAGCGTCGGCCTTTTCATTGTACTTTTTGATGATCTCGATCTCTTTCGGGTCGTAGGGGCGCAGGCTCGGGCGGAACAGGTCGTGCTGCCATTTTGTAAGGTCGTAATCCTTTCCGCCGCCGTTTGCGACAGTCTGCCAGATACCCTCCCACGGCTCGTAGGTCTGATATTTTCCGGCGACGAAGCCCCAGTTGTAGCTGCCGATCTTTTCGAGGTAGAACAGCGGATACATATTTTCCACATTGTTGTGGAAAATGCGGTGCAGCCACTCGGTATTGAGCGCGGGTCTGCCGAGCGTCTTAATCTGCTCTATCTCGCCGACCATCGTGTCATAGCCGCCGTACTGGTGGAAGCTGATAACGTCGGAAAGTTCGAGCGCGCGCTGCTCGATGGTGTTGGACGCTCTTGCGCCGCGCATATCAGACGACCACACATCGGCGCAGAGCGGCTGGTCGGGCGATATCGTCCAAGCTATCTCAAAGAATTTTTCCATTTGTTCAAGGCTCTTGGTTCCGCGCGCGTTGCCCGGCTCGTTTATCAGATTCCAGATAATAACCCGCTCATCATGAGCATAGGTCGTGATTATCTCGCGGACGAACTCATAGTATCGCTTTGCGATCTCAGGATCGTCGCGGATGTTCCAGCGTTCGTTATTCTCATAGCCCTGGTGCGGAGAGTTCTTTCTTCCGCCGTGATAGCCGAGGTCATAGCTCTGCGGGCCCATAACCGCCGGCTTAAAGAATGCTTTCGGCACCGAGCAGTCGTTGGCAAGCACGAGCATAGCCGTGATGCCGTGATCGTACATATACGCAAGATAGCGGTCGAGACGCTTCATGAAGCCGTCGTGCTGTTTGTCCCAGACCTCGAATTCGAGTATCAGTCTGAAGGAGTTGTAGCCGATCGACTCGGCAAGCTCGATCTCGCGCTTGGTCGTCTCAAAGCGCTCCTCGAAGCCGAACTCCTGCCACTGGTCGATGCGGTTGGCGCAGTCGCTCGACATGAAGTTGCAGCCGCGTATCCACGGGCGCGAGTTGTACCATTTCCAAGCCTGTTCCTTTGTCCATTGTCCGTTCATTTTGTGATTTCTCCTTTCGCTGCCGAACCGAGCCAGTCCTCAGCCGACGCGTTTTTAAGGCAATACCGCATAATTCTAAGTACGCAGATGCGCAGAAATTTTTTCGTCAGACGATACAAAAATCCGCAGGCAGGGTACCGCCCC
>CACXED010000315.1 GCA_902766575.1 uncultured Ruminococcus sp.
CAAAGGCGCGGGAGGAGCGGATCGCCGTCGCGAAGTCTCGGGTTACTGACGAGACAAAGACCTGCTGCACCCGTTTCGGAAATCTGATTTGCAGCCGCGGCTCGGTGATCCCGCTCTGGATCGAGCAGCTGAAGTCGGGCAGACCGCTGACTGTCACCGATCCGGACATGACGCGGTTTATAATGACGCTCGACGAGGCGATCGAGCTGGTGCTCTACGCCTTTGGAGAGGGTAAGAACGGCGATATCCTTGTGCTTAAGTCGGCGTCGGCGAGGGTCGGAGATCAGGCGAGAGCGCTTATAGAGCTTTTCGGAGCCGAAAAAACTGCCCGGGTGCAGGTGATCGGCAGCCGTCACGGAGAAAAGCTACGCGAGACTCTGCTGACCGACGAGGAGAGTATCCGCGCCGTCGATCTCGGAAGATATTTCCGGATCCCGGCGGACGATCGGGGGCTCAACTACGATCTCAAAGCTCTGACGCCTGCTGACAGCGCTTTACCGGATATCTCCGGCTTCAGCTCCGACCGGATAAAACCTCTGACGATAGCTGAGATCAAAGCTAAATTCCTCGAAACCGAATATATCCGCCGCGAGCTCGACGAGTGGAAGCGGCGTTTATGAGAGCAAAAAAGACTTCCGCAGCAGAGAAAATTTCCGCGCGGAAGCCTTTTTTGCTTGATTATTCTGAAATTATGTGATATAATGTTGACTGAAAGCTATCACTTTCCGTAATTTTCGAAATAGTCGATAACCGTGTCGTAGTAGGTGGAGATCGCCGACTCCTTGGACGCCCAGTAGGACTCAAAGTCGGTCTTGTTCGCGCTAATCAGGGTCTGGAAGATGAACGACGCGCCTTTCCAGCCGTCGTATACGTAGCCGAGGTCGAACACGCGGGAGTTCACGACCTTGTCGATCATCGCGATAGACTCGTCGTCGCGGGTGTACTTGGTCTTAAGCGCGGTCTCGTAGTAAGCCGGAACGACCTTCTTGTAGCTCTCGGCGCAGAGCGCTTCGGTGATGATTCCCGTGCGCTCGGGATCGGAGACTGTAACCGGAACGCAGAGGATATCGTGGCTTCCGTCAACCATCGTGTAGTAGTCGTCCTGAGCCTCGTCCCACTTCGGATAGGGGATGATTCCGAAATCGTCCTTCATCTCGCGGAGATAATCGACTGCTTGGGAAATAACACCGTTGATAAATACGGCTCTGCCGTCGATGAAGCAGTCGAGCGCGAACAGCGAGCTGTATTCAGCCTCTTTGGAGTTGATGTATATTCCCTCGTTGTCAAAGAAGAACGAGCAGAGCTTCTGAACTATATCGTTGGTCTTTGCGGAGTGGTAGACGAGCTCCACGTCGCCGGACTGATTCTTCTGGAGCACGTGTCCGCCGAATGCCCAGAGGTAGGTGTTCAGCGACGAGCGCGCGGTCGATATGTAGCCGTACAGATCCTTGCCGTCGCCCTTGCTGTTCGCGTTCATGTCAATGTAGATATCCTTGGTCAGTTCGAGCGCCTTGTCGATGGTCCACTTGCCGTCGTTGACGAGACCGTAGATATCGCCGAGACTGTATTCCTCCGCGAGCTTCTTGTTGTAGAGCACGCAGTAGGTGTTCGCAAGCGCGGTGATGTCATAGTCGCCGATCGCGAGCAGGCAGACGTCCTTGACGCTGAGGTCGTCAACCGTCGAGTCAGCCCACCACGGCTTGTCAAAATCGACATACGGAACGTCGTACCAGTTCATGTAGTTGCCGTTCATCGCGACGCTTCCGGTCATAACGACGTGGGTCATGCAGAGGTCAACCGCGTCCTCGCCAGCCTGAACGATATTGGTGATCTTGGCTTGCATAGCGTCGGCAGCGTCGGTCAGAACCTCGATTTTGACCTTGAAGCGATCCTCGACGGCGAGATTTCGCTGATAGATCGCGTCGTCGATGACGTCTCCGGTCGATTCCTCCTGAATTACCGTCCAGTCGAGACCGGTCTCGGTCGCGACAGTGAATGTAGCGCCGCCGTAGGTCTTGTCGGGCAGACCGTCGGAGATGGACTCGCGTTCGGTGCGCGGATCGGCGGGAGTTGTTACTTCCGGAGCTGTTGTGTCCGGAGCCGAGGTTTCAGACGGGCTGACCTCACTGCCGCAGGACGCTGCGGAAACGAGCAAAGCTGCGAGCAGCATTAAGCTCAGGGTGCGTTTTGCTGATTTTTGCATTTGAAATTCCTCGCTTTCAAAAATAATATATACAATAATATAATAACACATTATAGTCCGACTTTATATCAAAAAATACCGGAATCGACATTTATTTTGATAAAAAAACACCGAGGGAAGAATATGAATCTCAATGAATATCTCAAGGAGGACTTTAATACTCCGCTTGGAATTATGAATATGCAGACTGCGGGAAATCTACAGCCGTATTTTCACTGGCATCCGCATTATGAAGTGCTGATAATTTACGGCGGAAAATACACGCTCGAGAGCAACACGACGGTATACAGCTCGGAGCGTCCAGCGGTGTTCATTCACCGACCCTATTGCCTGCACAAGCTCAACGCCGGGGAAGAAAATATCTATTCGCGCTTTGTGATCTTTATCAGCAAGAAGCTGCTTGCCGATTTTCCGACGTCGCTCGTAGATATGTCGGTTTTCTCGAACGCGAGCCTTATGCGCGCCGACCCGACCGACGATGAGCTTGACGAGCTTGTCGGGCTCTTCCGCAGTCTCGAAAAATCTGTCGGTAATTACTGGAATCCGCCGAAAGAATACGATCCTGTCAAGGGTGCGCTGACCGCAGCGCTCGTGCTTCACGAGGTGATGAGGATCTGCTCGACGGGACGCGGCGAGATCAGCCTGACAAAGCACAGCTACATTCAGGACGTTTTGCAGCTCGTCACCGAGAATTTCGCCGAGCAGATGACGATAGACGAGCTCTGCGTCCGCTTCGGA
Source organism: uncultured Ruminococcus sp. (assembly GCA_902766575.1). Lineage (GTDB taxonomy): Bacteria > Bacillota > Clostridia > Oscillospirales > CAG-272 > Flemingiibacterium. The sequence goes on from CACXED010000315.1 coordinate 2,942, forward strand.
GTCGGGCGGACAAAGTTCGCGAACGATTTCCAAGCCGTCACCGGCTCTACCTACAAAAAATACATGACCGACTTACGGCAGACCCGCGCGCGAGAGCTGCTGGCGTCGGGCTCGAGCATAATAAACGCCTCGCTCGAGACCGGATATTCGAGCGAGGCGCATTTTATCAAGGCTTTCCGGGAATACTGGGGCGTGACGCCGGGGGAATTCAAGCGGGATTAACTCCGGTCTTGACAAAACGCGCGGAATGTAGTATAATATATATGCAATGAAGCAAATCCGCAGGCGGCTCGTCTGCGGAGTGTTTTTTGTAAAAATATAAAGGAATGATCAACTCATGAAATATGACGTCGTAATCGTCGGCGCGGGACCTGCCGGGATCTTCACCGCGCTCGAGCTTATCAGAAAAAACTCGGGGAAGAAGATAATCATCCTCGAAAAGGGGCTTCCGGTTGAGAAGCGCAGCTGCCCGAAGCAGAAAACCAAGCAATGCGTCCAGTGCAAGCCCTACTGCCATATCACGACCGGATTCTCTGGAGCGGGCGCATTTTCTGACGGCAAGCTATCACTCTCCTATGAGGTCGGCGGCGAGCTGCCCGAGCTGATAGGCTGGCAGCAGGCGCAGAGCCTTATCGACTACACCGACTCGATCTACCTCGAGTTCGGCGCGGACGAGCATATCGAGGGCGTCTCAAACGATCCGTTCATCAAGGAGATCCGCAAGCGCGCGATTCAGGCGGGACTGCGGCTCGTGGACTGCCCGATACGCCATCTCGGAACCGAAAAGGCGCAGCATATCTACTACTCGATTCAGGAGTATCTGCTCGCAAACGGCGTTGAGATCGAATTTTCAGCAAACTGCACCGACCTGATCGTCGAGGACGAGGTCTGCCGTGGAGTCAGAGCTGTCGATTCCCACGGAGCCGAGCGCGAGTATTTCGGAGACGATATCGTCGTCGCTACCGGACGGCGCGGAGCCGACTGGCTCGAGAAAATCTGCATCGAGCATGACGTCGAGCATCGCCCCGGAACGGTCGATATCGGCGTCCGCGTCGAGGTCAGGAATGAGATAATCGAGGACGTGAACAAGGTTCTCTACGAGTCGAAGCTGATCGGCTACCCGAAGCCTTTCAAGAACAAGGTGCGCACATTCTGTCAGAATCCGGGCGGCTTTGTCAGTCAGGAGAACTACGACAACAACCTCGCCGTGGTCAACGGACACTCCTACAAGGACTACAAGTCGACGAACACGAACCTCGCGATACTCTGCTCGCACAACTTCAATCAGCCGTTCAATCAGCCGATAGCCTACGCGCAGAAGGTCGGCGAGCTGACGAATATGCTCGGAGCGGGGCATATCCTCGTGCAGCGCTTCGGCGATATCCTCGACGGCAAGCGCACGTGGCAGAAGGAGCTGGCACAGTCGAACGTCAAGCCGACCCTGCCCGACGCGGTCGCCGGAGATATTACCGCCGCGATGCCCTACCGCGCGATGACGAATATCATCAACTTCATTCAGGCGGTGGATATCGTCGTGCCGGGCTTTGCGAGCCCCGAGACGCTGCTCTACTCGCCCGAGCTGAAATTCTACTCGAACCGCGTCAGGATGGACGAGAACCTCGACACGTCTCTGCGCGGACTGCATTGTCTCGGCGATTCGAGCGGCTGGACGCGCGGGCTTATGATGGCGTCGATAATGGGCGTTCTGATGGCGCGAAATCTGACCAAATAAAAAATCGGCGCAGGCGTTAAGCCTGCGCCGAAATCAATGAAAAAGTTCGGTGCTTACTTGGAAATTATTACTTTCTCTTTCTGAGAGCGAACGCAGCGCCTGCGGACGCGGTCATAGCGAGAAGAACGAGAGCCGCGGTATCAGCGGTCTGTGCAGCCGAGCCGGGATTGGAGGCTGCGGGAGCTGCCTGGAGCTGTAACACTATCGAGCCCATCTCCTGAGCCTTCCAGCTTGCGCCGGTGGTAGCGTCGGAACGGATGTAGATGTTCTTGCCGGCAGCGTCCTTGTCGGTGTAGACGAAGAAGAAGGGAAGCTCGTAGCCCGCCTTGATCTTTGCAAGCTCGCCGGTCATATCGAATACCTTTGCGCCCTCGTTGGAACGACCTGCGCCCTTGACGCAGAGCTCAGTCCACGGAATAGCGATTTCAACATTGTAGTTTGCGCCGGTTTCGCTGTACTTGGTGCAGTAGGTCTTGAGCTTGGTGTAGTTCTTGACGTTCTGCTCGCCGTCCTTCTCGGAACGGTATGCGTCAGCCACAACATAGCACTCGCCCTCGCAAAGACCGATGCCAAAGAGCTGGGTGTTCTGATCCTTGATGATATTGCCGGGGTTGAAGCCGAGCTGGAAGGAGTCGTATTTTCCAAAGGGATCCTGATCCTTAAGAGCATCCTTAGTGGTCTGGTTGTTGGTGGTGTCGCCCTCGACTACGATGCCGAGGTAGAGGTTCTTAGCGTCCCATGCGGAGTAGATGGTGAACTTCTGGGTAGCCCACGAGGTGCCAGCCCAGGTTCCCTCGGTGTTCTTTCCGGAGCCGTCGAAAACGAGAGTAGAGCAGTTGCCGTACTCAGCCGCGGTGATCTTGCCGTCCTGAACGGGAGCCTTGGTAACTCCGCCGGTCTTGACCTTGATGTCGCCGACAGCAGCCGATGCGCTGCTTGCGAGCATGGTAGCAGCGACGAGCGCAGTGGTGAGGATCTTTAATGATTTCTTCATGATAATTTCCTTTCGTTCGTTGAATTTTGATGTGAATAGACAAAATTCGTTATTCTCAGCGCTTTGAACTGTAAATATTATAACACGATAAATTCGGGTTGTCAATGACGCGGATTTCACTAAAATTGATTTATATTGTACTATTGACATTCTCCATTCGATATGATATAATCTCATTGCGGGGAGGCGAGCGAA
>CACXED010000316.1 GCA_902766575.1 uncultured Ruminococcus sp.
AACGAGCTTGCCGCCGAAAACAGCGATATCGCGATAGCCTCCTCCGCCGGACTTACCGATCGCGGCGATATGCTCCACTTTTGCGCCAAGGCTCAGCGCGAATTCGGACGGCGGTATTTTGAAGCGTACCGAACCCTGCTTTGATAATCATATTCTCAGAAAGAAAGGAATTAACCTATGAAGCTCACCGATAAATACAATTCCCTGCGCCCATTTGACTCCGACCCCAGAAAGCGCTATTATCTGCGTCCGGTAAGAATAGTTACAACTGCGGGTGACGTATCAAACCCGGAGGAACTGCTGAGAGACCGCGCCGGTCAGATCTCGTTTGACTCGACCGGCTGTACGATATTAAAAAATAGCGGCATGATCCTCGTCGACTTCGGGCGCGAGATACACGGAAGCGTCCGGCTTCTTGTCCAGTGGACAAAACCGAAGCGTGTCACAGTGAACGTCCGCTTCGGCGAGTCAGTCACCGAGGCGCTGACACCTACCCCCGAAAAGGGCTCGACCAATGACCACGCAAACCGCGATTTCCGGCTCACCCTGAGCGGTTATTCGGGGACGGACACAAATGAGTCAGGTTTCAGATTCGCCGCAATAGAGCTCGTCGACGGCGACGAGATAGCCCTCAAGGCGGTAGAGGGCGTGCTGATCATCCGCGACATCGAGTATGTCGGCTCGTTCGAGTGCTCAGACCCCGTGATAACCGAAATCTACGACACCGCCGCCTACACCGCGCATCTCAATATGCAGGAGTATATGTGGGACGGCATCAAGCGCGACCGTCTCGTCTGGATCGGCGATATGCACCCCGAGGTCATGACCATCTGCTCGGTGTTCGGAGACAATGAGGTCGTGGGACGCAGTCTCGATTCGGTCAGGGATGTAACGCCGCTCGTCGCGAAGTCGGAGGGTCAGCGCGCGATGTGGATGAACGGCATCCCGTCCTACACGCTCTGGTGGCTGATGTGTCAGCGCGACTACTATCTCCAGAACGGAAATCTCGAATACCTAAAGGAGCAGAAGGACTACATAACCGCGCTCGTGCCGGTGCTCTGCTCGCTCGTCGGCGAGGACGGCAGCGAGCATATCCCGGATTGGCGCTTCCTCGACTGGCCGACAAACGACGACCCGATCGCTAAGCACTGCGGACTTCAGGGACTGCTGTCGATGGGACTTGATACCTGCGCGTACTTCTGCGATATCTACGGCGAGGACAAGCTCACATCGCTCTGCCGCGATAAGCTCGCTCTGATGAAAACGCATATACCCGAGCTGAAATCCAAGGCTGCGTCGGCTCTGCTCGCGCTCTCAGGTATAGCCGACGCTAAGGCGGTTGACCGCGAGGTCATCTCGAAGAACGGCGCGCACGGCTATTCGACCTTCTACTCCTACTACATTCTCGCGGCGAGAGCGCTGGCAGGCGAAACCGAGGGCGCTCTGCGCGACATGAAGGAATACTACGGCGGTATGCTGAAGCTCGGCGCGACGACCTTCTGGGAGGACTTCGACCTCGACTGGACCGTGAACGACAAGGGCGAGTGGGACGCTCACCGCATCGACGAGATAGTCCCGGAGGGCGAAAAGGACATCCACGCCGACTTCGGAAAGTACTGCTACATCGGACTGCGGCACAGTCTCTGCCACGGCTGGTCGTCGGGGCCATGCACGTTCATCGCGCGGCATATACTCGGTGTGAAAGTGCTCGAGCCGGGCTGCCGCAGGGTCGAGGTAAAGCCGAACCTCTGCGGGCTCGACTACATAAAGGGCAGCTATCCTACTCCCTTCGGCAAGATCGAGGTCTATGCCGACAAGGACGGCAAAGTTGAAATCACCGCGCCCGACGGCGTTGAGATCGTGAGATAACAAAAAAGCCGCTCCGGACTTTTGAGTCCGGAGCGGCGACTTTGTTCAGCTGATCATTTTAACTTTGCCGAGCCGAGATTAGGCTCGAAGGCAGTTTTAGAGGTTCCGTCGGCGCTGTACATCATCCAGATCGAATCGAGCCGGAGCACTATCTCGTCGCCCTCGCCGAGCCCGATATCGACATTGCTCTCGTAATCTCTGTATACCGGTGCGCCGTCGCTCCAGCAAACCTCGTGCAGTCCATCCTCGCGTCTGACGTAAGCCCGAGCGTCCGCGCTGAAGCCGCTGATAAGCTCATCCGGGAATTTATCCCCTCCCTCGAAAGAGGTCTCGATATACAGTCCGTTCTTATTTCGCTGAACCGAGACCGCGTCGATCCTGAGCCCATCGGTCTCAAACAGCGTTCCGGAGCATCCGAAGGTCTCTCCCTCAGCCGGGAGCTTCGCTTTCACCTCCGGAAGCCTATTTTGACCCCGGAAGCTGAAGCTATAGTCGACATAGAGCAGAGCGACCTCCGAAAGCTCTGCCGGATTCTCGGGTCTGACGCCAGAGAGCGAATCGCAGTCAACGCCAAAGAGCATCGCCGCGCCGTCCAAAAAGCTCAGATTGCCGTCGCTGTCCTTAGCGGCGAAATAGGCGTAGACCGAGCTCTGATCGGCCGCTTTTGCTATCTCAGCCGCAAAATCGTCCCGAAGCTCGGCCTGATACAGCCCTTTCTCCGCCGAGATAGGTATCAGCGTCAGCGAATCACTGCCAAAGCCGATAAATGCGTAATCCGACGCCGACGCTTCGCTGAGAGTTATCCGCGCTTCCTCGCCGAGATAGCTCAGCGTAAGCTCCTCGCAGACCGGTATCCCGCTGAAATTGTAGTAGGAGAATCCGACCGTCGAAAGGCTCGCGTCGGTATAGGAGTATTCCCTGCCGTCGACGACGACCCTGAGCGCGGTCAGCTCGGCGGGAGTCTCGCCGGAGGAGATCATCTCCGGAGTGAGCGTTATCTCGTTTTCGCGGTATACCCAGCAGGAGAGCTCGGCACTGTCCCCGAGATCGCTCAGCATGACAGACTCGATAACGATGTCCCCGAGCATAACGCTGTCACGAGCCGCAAGGACTCTGATCCCGCCGTCGACGATGCCGACGCCCGGCGCGAAATAACGTATGCCGATCGCCGCGGCTCCGACGGCGAGCAGAACGGCGCAAGCCGCGATGAGCAGTACCAGCTTCAGCTTCCTCGGCCTCTTTTCAAATCGATCCGCCTCGTCGAGCAGTCTCCCGTCAAGATAGCCGAGCGAATTATCCAGTTTATTCAATGTAACCCCTCTCTTTCAGATACGCCCTGAGCCTTGCGCGCAGTCGGCAGAGCCGCACGCCAAGACTGTTTTTTGTGATGCCGAGTCTTGCCGCGATAATCCCTGGCGGCTCGGCGTAGACATAGCGGCGGACAAACATCGCCCGTTCCTCGGGAGTACAGACCGAAAGGAAGCCGCTTATCGCTTTGCCGAGCTCCTTTGCTTCGATCCGCTCCGAAACCTCGTCGTCCGACGCGATCTCGCAGAGCTCGTCGAGCGGCAGAGCTTCCCCGCGCTTTTTAGCTCTGCCCGCCTCGACCCGGTTGAGCGAGAGCTGTCTTGCGATCATCGCCGCAAAAGCGCGGACAGAATCCGGCCTGGCGGGCGGGATGCTGTTCCACAGCTTGTGGAGAACGTCGCTTTTAAGCTCGTCGGCGTCCTCCGGACTGCCGGTGATGTTCCTTGCCACAGACGAGATCAGCCTGCCGTACTGCCGGTCGATATCGGCGAGCACGCTCTCGTCCCGCGCCTCGAGACGCGAAAGCATTTCATTGTCGTCCATATAAATAACCTCACTTGTTTTCTGAGCGCTCACCTATATAAACAGGAAAACTCCGCCGCGATTACACCGCGGTTGAAAAATTCATCAATTCGTGGAACAATTAAGACAGCACCGCACAATTCACGGCTCACGCCTTAAGCACGAATCTGCGCACTTAGAATTATGCGGTATTGCCTTTACTGTTGAAAAAATGTCAGGCTTCAAGGTTATCGGCTTCTCGCGGGAGTTCGGGTACGACAGCTCGCAGACCGAGATACCGAAATTCCGGAGCGAGATCTGCGGCAGATATCAGTCTAAGCTCTTTCGCGGCAAGGCTCCGGAGAACGAGCTCGAGCGCGCCGTAATCCTGAACCGCATCGGCGAGTTCGGCGTCTGCGTCGACGATATCGGCAAGGGCGGCAGGTTCTGCCGCTCTTTTTATAGTGAAAAAGCGGCTCTGTGAGCGATCACAGAGCCGCAGATTTATTCGTTTATTCAGCGATTGTCACGTCTGTTCTTCTGGAGGATGCCGAGGATCTCGCCGAAATCGTCGTCGGAGATGAGCTCGTCGGGCTTGTCCTTCTTTTCAGCCTCG
>CACXED010000317.1 GCA_902766575.1 uncultured Ruminococcus sp.
ATTCTCTTGCCATATTCATTCCCTCTCCTATGAGTTTTCTCGCCCGCATAAGGCGGGTCTTTACCGTTCCGGGAGGGACGCCGAGCCTATCCGAAAGCTCGCGTATACCGATATTCTCGAAATAATGCGCGACTATCAGCTCGCGATGATTCTTTGAGATGAACGCAAGCTCGCGGCGCATCAGTGCGTACTGCTCCGCTTCGATGATCTCGTCCTCGAACGACTCGTCCGAGACCGGCTCGGGTATGAGCTCGTCGGAATCGTCCTGGCGGCTGTCGAAAGCTCTGCGCTCGCGCTCGAGTATTTTAGCCTCGACCCAGCGAGCGTATCTGCGCCGGGCAATCGTCCAGAGCCACGGCGAGAAGCGCTCGGTCGGCGGAGCTTTTCTCAGCTGTTCGAGCACGGTCAGCGAGATGTCCGCGGCAAGCTCCTCAGCCTCGCTGTGATTCCCGGTCTTTTTCAGGCAGTAATAGAACACGCTGCCGAGATAGGACTCCGCGTAGAGCTCAGCCTGACGGCTTATCGGGTTTATTGTCGGCGTCATTGTCTCTCCCCTTTTGAAATGCGTTGTAAACCGTTTACACTCATATAGTGTCCGAAATCGCCGGGCGGTTCTGTAATTTTTTATTTTCAGCGAAAATTCGAGCGATGGTTGAAATTCAAGAGAAATGCGTTATTGCAAATGCTCCCCGAAAGTGATATAATTAAATCACAACAAGGAGGATAAAGTCATGAACATCGGAAGCAACATAAAAGCCCTGCGTATCTCCGCCGGGCTGACGCAGGAACAGCTTGCGAACTCGCTCGGAGTATCGTTTCAGGCGGTCTCGAAGTGGGAGACTAACGCCAACACGCCGGACATTCAGCTTCTGCCGCAGATAGCGAAGCTGTTCTGCGTAAGCATCGACGCGCTTTTCGCGGACGATATCGGCGATTATCAGGCAGACTCTGAGCTTATCAAGGACGACGACGTTTTCCGCGTCGTGCAGTTCAGGGGCAGGAGGATAGTCAGAGTTCAGCGCACATTTTCGAAGGACTGCCCGCCGATCGAGCTCGCTTTCCCGAGAAACTGCAACAACGAAACACAGTACTTCAAGGTCGAGGTCTACGGTAATGTAATCGCTGACGGTTCGATAAACGGCGACGTAGTCTGCCACGGCAATGTAGAATGCTCGGAGCTGAACGGCGAGCTGCGCTGCGACGGCGACGTGAGAGCCGGTACTATCAATTCATCGTCCGACATAAAATGCCGGGATATTCTCGAATGTTACAAGCTGACCTGTGCGGATATAGAATGTGAGACGGTTGAGGCGACCAGCCTATCCTGCCAGAAGCTCAATCAGAAAAATAGTGAATAAACAGCGAGAGCTGCTGTACATACGGTACGGCAGCTCTCATTATGCTATTTTTAGCCTAACATACGGTTCACGACCTCGCGGAGGTTCAGGAGATACTTTTTGTCCCTCGGATAGGAGGTAAAGGTCATCGGCTCGGAGCAGCCGAAGTCGATGAGCGCGGTGACAGCTTCGCGTCCGAGCTTCTTTTCGAGGAGCTGGAGCGCGCGCATATCCTGCAAAGCCTCGTAGAACAGCAGCGCGTGCAGCGAATAGACCGCCTTTCCGTCAACTCCGGGATAGACCGAGAATGTGTCTCCGGCGGGAACCCAGTTGTCTCCCGAAAGGTCAAGGTAGGGATTCACCTCGGCAAGCGAGCCGCAGGTGTACCAGAAATTGAAGCCCCACTGCAAAAATCCCTTGATATCGAACTTGTATAGCTGCTCGCCGAGTATCCTCGTCCGCTGACCCGGCATCGCGACAAAGCGGTTCGAAACTCCGACCGACTGCCCGCAGCAGTAATAAGTCCAAAGGTCCGGCACTTCGTGTTCGAGGAACGGCACGATGTGGTTCGACGCGGGTACGGGCGTCTCGACGGCTCCGGTCGCGTAGAACTCGTAGTTCGACAGCGCGTCGAACTGATGATAGCCCTCGAGCAGATCGGCGATGGTATTCTTAGCCGCGGTGTAGCTTTCGAGCTGTGAGAGCTGCGGCTCGTCCGAGATGTGGAACCAGCACTGCTTATCGACTCCGAGCCGCTTAAGCTCGCCTATCAGCGCGGAGACGAACTCACGGATAAATTTCGTATACTCCGCTCCGGTAGCGTCGGTGTCCCAGCCGAATATGCGCTTTGTCTCGCCGTTCTCGTCGGTCGCGACGACCTTCGGCGCGTGGATCGCTCCCCATTGTGAGAAAAGGTGCGATATCTCGAAATATTTTATTCCCTTTTCGAGCGCGAGCTTCACATAGCGGTCTAACTTCTCAAAGCCGAACTCGTAGCCGTCCTCAGTGAGCTTGATGTCAACGAGCTGTACCGTCGGGCGCTCGTGTCCGACCGCGGTGTCGAGCGGAGGGGTCAGCACAGGCGTGAGTATCATGTTCACGCCGCAGCGAACCGCGGCTTCCATGTAGTTCCCGATCAGCTCCCAGTGCCGTTCGGAGAACACCTCGCAGCCGTAGTGGGTCGCGATGCAGTCGTTGTGGAACCACTGAGTATGTATCAGCGTCTGCTCGGGCAGCATAGCGTCGATGACAGTCACCTTTAGCTTCGACGCGGATATATCCTCTCCTGCGGCAAGTCCGACTGTCAGCTCATATACGCCCGGAGCGATTCCCTCCGGATCCTCGATCGTGAGCATTATCGTATGCAGTCCCGCCGAGGTCGCGACGACCGAGCCGCCAAGCTCGATCGGCGTCAGCAGGTCGGGATAAAGCCCGGGCGCGCTGCGGAGATAATCCTCGTCGGCGGCTCCCGGTAGCGTTACCGGAACGCTGTCGACGCGATACGCGGTGATATGCTCCTCCAAGCCTCCGGTCACGCTGAGCGTGCAGGCGATCCGCGCGGGCTCGTGCGGTACATAGGCGAGCTGGAACGAGAGACGCTCGTTTCTGAGCATCGAGATTTCGGAGACGCCGACCTTGTCGGAGAGCTTTTCGTCGAGGAAGCACTTCTCGAACGACGGAAGAATTTTTGTGTCTATAAGCGGCATGAGCATTAACCTCGCTTCGATATTATTTTGACGCTTCAATTCTACCACATCCGCGCGGAAATGTAAATACCTTTTCCGGCGAATATGCGAAAAACTGATATCCGGATGCGAAAAATCAATATCTTCTCCAGGTGGACGGAGAGAAAAGCAGAAGCAGCGGGAATATCTCGAGTCTGCCCGCGAGCATATTGAACGAGAGTATCAGCTTTGACAGAGCCGTAAATCCGGCAAAGCCTCCAGACGGTCCTACCGCGCCGAGTCCCGGTCCGATATTGTTGAAGCAGGCGGCGACCGCCGTGAAGCCGGTCACAAGGTCGCACTCCTCTATCATCTCGATGAAGAACAGCGAGACTATGAAGATCATCATATAGACGACCAGATATGACGAAGCACTGCGAATCGTGTCGGGCTCGGCGGGCTTGCCCTCGACCTTGATCGAGACGACCGCGCGCGGGTGAAGCATATATTTGATCTCTCTGAGTCCGGTCTTGATGAGCAGCAGCATACGTCCGACCTTGATTCCTCCGCCGGTCGAGCCTGCGCAGGCTCCGCAGAACATCAGCAGAACGAGGATTATCTTCGACAGCGCCGGCCAAGTATCGAAATCGGCGGTCGTGAAGCCGGTCGTCGTGATGATACTCGAGACCTGGAAGAAAGCGTATCTTACCGAGTCGGCGACATTCCCGAAGATGCCGCGGATGTCAAAGGCTATCAGCGCGGTCGCGCCGCCGACTATCGCAAGATACCAGCGCAGCTCCTCGCTTCTGAAAACCTCAGCCGCGTGACCTATCAGTATAAAATAGTACAGGTTGAAGTTCACGCCGAAAAGCAGCATGAAGACTCCGATGACCCAATCGACGTACGCGCTGTCATAGTAGGCGATGCTCGTGTTCCAGATTCCGAAGCCTCCGGTTCCGGCGGTCGCAAAGGAGTTCAGCAGGCTGTCGAAAAACGGCATACCTCCGGCGAGCAGGAAAATCACCTGCAGAAAGGTCAGTCCGATATAAATGCCGTACATGATCTGAGCGGTGCGGCTGATCTTTGAGACGAGCTTTCCGACCTTGGGACCGGGGACCTCGGCGCGCATGACGTGCATCAGCTTGACCGAGCGGGTATCGGCCTGCGGCAGGATAGCCAGAACGAACACGAGCACTCCCATTCCGCCTATCCAGTGCGTGAAGCTCCGCCAGAAGTACATTCCCTGTGAAAGCCCCTCGACGCTTTTGAGTATCGTCGCTCCGGTCGTAGTAAAGCCCGAGACCGTCTCGAAAAAGGCGTCGACATACGAAGGTATCTCGCCGCTGATGCTGAACGGCAGCGCTCCGATGAGCGAAAGTATTATCCACGACAGTCCCACCGTCACAAAGCCGTCCCGCGCGAATATCGACGTGTTCGCGGGCTTTTTGAGCGTCATCAGCGTTCCGATCACGATAGCCGCCAGCGACGGTATCAGGAACGCAGCCATGGTATTCTCTCCGTATATCAGCGCCGTCGCCAGAGGAAGCAGCAGCAGCACGCCCTCGACTCTGACTATCTGCCCGATTATATAGGCGATCATTTTATAGTTCATCGCGGCTCACTCCAGAATCTCGCCGAGGTCGCGCAGAGCCTCGCCGCTGCTCTTGGTGACGACAATGACGCTGTCGCCCGCCTCGATGGTGTCTCCGCCGTGAGGGTAGATGATCTTATCCTGACGGATTATGCAGGCGAGAAGCAGATTCTTTTTTAACTTCATGTCCTTTATCGGGACGCCGAGCGCTTCAAAATTCTCCGACGCGATGAACTCCAGAGCCTCGGCGCTGCCGTCGACGATCTTATAGAGCGTCTGTACCGAGCTGCCGTCGGTGTTCCCGAGTCCGCGCAGATAGCGGAGTATATTGTTTGCGGATATGTTCTTGGGCGAGACGATGCACTCAAGCCCGATCGACGAGAGCATCTTCATCACGTTGAGGTGATTTATCTTTGTAATGACCTTGTCGACCCGACGCGTACCGGCGAACATTGAGATGATTATGTTCTCCTCGTCGATTCCGGTCAGCGAGACGCTGGCGTCGACGTCGTCTATGCCTTCCTCAATAAGTATATCTCCGTCGGTGCCGTCGCCGTTGATGACCATCGCCGACGGGAGCAGATCGGCGAGCTGAGCGGCGCGCTCCGGATCAGACTCGACGATCTTCACCTTTATGCCGACCTCGCAGAGCATCCTCGAGAGGAAAAAGGCTATCTTTCCGCCGCCGATGATCATTACGCTGCGGATCCTCTTTGTGACGATGCCGAGCTTTTTGAAGAAATTGACAAGCTCCGAGTGGGACGCGGTGATATGGATCACATCGCCCGGCTCGAGCGTGAAATCTCCGGAGGGGATAGCGACCTCGTCGCCGCGCCTGACCGCGCAGACGAGTATGTTCACGCCGTAGAATCCGCCGAGCTCGGCGAGCCGTCTGCCGCAGAGCGGGTGTCCGTCGTCGATCCTGACCTCGGCAAGATCGACTCTGCCCTTGGCAAAGGTGTCGATCTTGATAGCCGCCGGGAACTGGATTATTCTGAGTATCTCCTCTGCCGCGTCGTACTCGGGATTGACCGCCATAGAGAGTCCGAACTCACCGCGCATAAAGACCATCTGCTCGGTGTACTCGGGATTCCTGACCCGGGCGATCGAGTGCTTTACGCCGAGCTTTCCGGCGACCATGCAGCAGAAGATGTTGAGCTCGTCCGACGCGGTGACGGCGATTATAAGATCCGCGCCGTCCGCGCCCGCCTCGAGCAGCACCGAGTTGCTGCCGCAGTTTCCGACGATGCCCATCACGTCGTATTCGTTTACTATATCCTCGATTATCTGCGGATCGGTGTCGATGACAATTACGTCGTGACCCTCTCTTGAAATGTAGGAGGTCAGAAGCTCTCCGACCTTGCCGCATCCCGCAATGATTATTCGCATTTCAGCTTCTCCTTAATGTAGCCAATTGCAAAACTTTGTTTTGCAATTGAAATCCGCTGCGGCGGGGTTCATCTCGCTGCCGCAGCGAGATGGGCGGCGACCTATCGCCGCCTTGAAGGTGTCTTTTGAGGCGGCAGAGCCGCCTCAGCGACGCATTTTATTATATATCGCCCTTTGGGCGATTTTATAAGTAGCTTTGCAATTGGCTATTATTTATATAATCTTAATATCTTAATATATTGTACTACATTTCAGGGCAAATTACAATAGTTATATGAATTTTTTTGCCTAATATAAGAAAATCCCTTGACAAATCGCTTCCGATGTGCTATTATATAACTGTACTAACACAAATAGAACAGCTGATACATTGCAGAACGCAGTCCTGCAATCGAATAATTTTGAAAGGAGCGAATCATGTGGGAAAAATAACAGTCGACACCCGAAACCGCAAGCCGATCTACGAACAGCTTGTGGACAACATCCGGCAGAGCGTCCTGCGCGGCGAGCTTCTGCCCGGAGAGCAGCTCCCGAGCGTCCGATCGCTCGCAGGTGAACTCGCAATCAATCCGAACACGATTCAAAAGGCCTATGCCGAGCTTGAACACCGGGGAGTGATCTGCTCCCTGCCCGGACGCGGGAGCTTCATCTCCGAGGATATCGCCGGGCTCACCGACTCAAACCGCGAAAGGATAGTCTCCGAACTGACCTCAAAGCTCGCCGAAGCGCGGGACGCCGGAGTCAGCCGCTGTGACGCGGAATGTCTTGTTAAAACAGTCTGGGAGGAAACAACATGATAAGTATAAACGACATAACCATGACCTACCGCGGCTCGCTGACGCCGATAAAGTCGCTCGACCGGGTCACGGCGGAGATAAAGGACGGCTCGATCTTCGGTCTCATCGGCTCAAACGGCTCGGGAAAGTCAACCCTGCTGCGCATTATGGCGGGGATCATCGAGCCTGACACGGGCGAAGTCACATACGACGGCGCGCCGGTCTTTGAGAACGATATCGCAAAGCAGGATATCGTCTATCTCTCCGACGAGCAGTATTTCCTGCCCGGCTCGTCGATAAACGAGATGAAGAACTTCTACAAAACGGTGCGCACCGGCTTCTCGGAGGAGAATTTCAAAAAGCTCCGGGACATATTCAAGCTCGACTGCGACCGGAAGATCTCCACATTTTCAAAGGGTATGAAGAAGCAGGCGTCGGTGATGCTCGGCATCGCGTCGAGACCGAAATACCTGCTCTGCGACGAGACCTTCGACGGGCTCGACCCGGTCGTGAGACAGCTCGTCAAGCGCATACTCGCCGAGGAATCGGCTGACGGCGGAATGACGACTATCATCGCGTCGCACAATCTGAGGGAGATGGAGGATATCTGCGACACCGTCGCGCTGCTGCACAAGGGCGAGCTGCTGTTCGAGCGCGAGCTTGACGACATGAAGCTCGGACTGCACAAGGTTCAGGCGGTGTTCCGCGAGGATTTCAGCGCCGACGAGCTGAAATCGCTGAAGATACTCAGCTTCGAGCGGAGAGGAAGCCTTGTGACCTTTATCGCGCGCGGAGAGCGCTCCGAGATAGAGGACTTCCTCAGAGCCAAGTCCCCGACCTTCTTCGAGCTGTTACCGCTCACCCTCGAGGAAATATTCATAAGCGAAATGGAGGAAAAGGGCTATGACTTCTCAAAGCTCGTCTATTGAAAAATCGCGGCGCGCCCGGATAATGCCGCTCTTTCTTAACACGCTGAAGCAGAAATGGACGACCGGGCTGCTGATCGCGATAATCATGTTCTTCGTGTTCCCGCTGCCGCTGCTGATGTATTATTCAGATAATCAGGCAGACTTCTACAGCAGCAGCCACCGGCTCAACGATTTTCCGCTCGAATGGGCGAACAGTATGCGGTTTGTTTTCGTGCCGCTCCTGTCGGTTTTAGCGGTGGTTATGTCCTGCATAATGCTCCGCTACCTGCACAAAAAGGTCGCGGTGGACTTCTATCACAGCCTGCCGGTTAAGCGCCACAGACTGCTGGCGAATCAGCTCGTTTCGGGCTATACGCTGATACTCGTCCCGACTATAGTCATGCTCATCGCGGCGATGATAGTTTTCATCGCGTACCATGGGATGTCGGCGGAGCTTATCGCCTTTGTGCTGAAAATGCTCGGCGAGGCGATAGTCTACTCTCTGGTGTTCTACGGGCTCGCGTCGCTGGTCGGAGTTGTGACCGGAGTCACCGCGGTTCACCTTATCCTGACCGGAGTCGCGATATTCATAGTTCCGGCGGTCTACGGGCTCTGCATCGGCTTTGGCGAGATATTCATCGAGAATATGTGGACCGGATGGTATATAAGAGAGAGCGTGCTCGAAAAGCTCTCCCCGGCGATGAGATTCTGCGTCAACACCGATCCGCTCAGCGTCGTTGAGACGATAGTTTTCCTGTTTTTTGCCGCTCTGCTTTTCGCGGCGACATTCCTCGTCTACAGACGCTATAAGAGCGAGCGCGCCGGGAACTCGGTCATATTCCCTGTCCTCGGCGAGGTGATAAAGTACGCGGTGGTCTTCCCGATGACCTTAGCGGGCGGACTTCTGTTCTTCCTCATGATGAACAGCTCGTTTTGGACGATATTCGGAATGGTCTGCGGCGGACTGCTGACCGCGATGCTCTCGAACACGATACTCCAGAAGTCGGCAAAGGCGATGTTCCGCGGCTGGAAGGGTTTATGCGTCTACGCCGGAATCATGGCGGTCGGAATGATAGTCTTCTCGGCAAATCTTTTCGGCATCAACACGAATATACCGGCAGTCAGTTCGCTCGCAAGGGCTGAGGTCATACTCGACAACAACACCACGCTGTTCAGCTTTTCAGACGACGAGACCCTCGAAGCGGTGCGGACGCTCTATACCAAGGGCAAGGACCATCATATGGACCGCGTCATATACAACTCCGACTGCGACCACAGCTACGCAGAAGAAACCTCGGTATATCCGATAGAATCGAACATTACGACCGAGGAATATTTCGACCATCAGTTCATCTCGTCTCAGTATCAGTATCTGAATATGTCGGTCGTATTCTACCCGAAGTTCGGAATACCGATTGCGAAGAACTTTTCGGTACACGGTATCAACGACTTTGAAGCCGAGCTGCGCACGCTGCTCGACAGCAGTGAGTTCTGCGAGCAGTATATCGGAATGGTAGCGGATATCGACATAGATTCCTATCTCGACGTGAGTACCGTTTACGATTACATCTACAAAAACGGCGAGGTTTATCCCAACAACCGTAACTACCTCGATTCCCCGGTCTTCCGGAATGAAATCAAGGCGGCGCTCCTGAAGGATTTAGAGAACGTGGGCTTTGACCACTTCCAGAAGCAGTCGCTCGGTACGGTCCGCGCAAGCAATTATACCTTGTACGAATACAGCCGTAACCGCTATCTGCCGCTGAACGCCGATATGACAAACACCTTTGCGGTTCTGAAAAAGTACGGCTACTCGAATATCGACGTAAAGGACCTGCCCGATAAATTCGCCGCGGCTGTCAAGTCGGTTACGGTATGCAACAGCTCGACCGGAAAGGCTGCGGAATACACCGACCCCGATAAAATAAAGGAGATAATCAAAGCCTGCTCGGAGCTCGGCGGACAGTATTACGATAACTGCCAGCTCATTCTCACCGACGAGAGCTATTCCATCAAATATAACCTGAA
Organism: uncultured Ruminococcus sp.; assembly: GCA_902766575.1. Lineage (GTDB taxonomy): Bacteria > Bacillota > Clostridia > Oscillospirales > CAG-272 > Flemingiibacterium. Next base: position 9,694 of record CACXED010000317.1, read on the forward strand.
CGTACAGCAGAATGTATTTGACGATTCGGAATCCGGCGACTACGCGGTCGATGAGTATTACACCGAAAGCTACACAGGCGCGTTCCTCCTCGGCAGAGTTCCGGCGTTCGTAGCAAACGACCTCGGATAATAGTTTGTTAATAATAACTAATATACTTCGTCGCAAAGCGGCGGAGTATATTTTATTTTGATGGTTTCTGTGTGACTATTTTGTGAACCAATTGGAAAATATCAGTCCGAGCACTTGCAATATATTAAAATGTGAGCTATAATAGAAAGGTTCGTAAAGAACCCCCTATATTCAATAATGAAAGGAAGTCGAACAAATGATCAAACGACTCGCCGCGTGTATCAGGGAGTATAAGACTCCGACGATACTAACGCTGCTGTTCATCGTAGGCGAAGCCGTGATCGAGACCTTCATTCCCTTCATCACCGCCGATATGGTCAACAAGATCAAATACGGCGTGGAGATGGGAACGATAGTGCGTCTCGGACTGACGCTCGTCTTAATGGCCTGCCTGTCGCTCTGCTGCGGAGGGCTCGCCGCGTTCACCTGCTCGAAGGCTTCGGCGGGCTTTGCCAAGAATCTCCGCCACGATATTTTTGAGCGCGTGCAGAGCTACTCGTTCGAAAACATCGACAGATTCTCCTCCTCGTCGCTCGTCACGAGAATGACGACCGACGTCACTAACGTCCAGATGTCGTTCATGATGCTGATCCGCACAGCGATCAGAAGCCCGCTGATGTTCATCTTCTCGATAACGATGGCTTACATCATGGGCGGAGCGCTCGCGACTACCTTTGTCATAGTCGTACCGATACTCATCTTCGGGCTTTTCATGGTGGCAAAGAACGCTATGCCCGCGTTCCGGAGCGTTTTCAGAAAGTACGACCGTCTCAACGAGTCGATAGAGGAAAACGTCCGCGCGATGCGTGTCGTCAAGGGCTTCTCCCGCGAGGAATACGAAAAGGAAAAGTTCGGCGCCGCGTCCGAGAATATCCGAAAGGACTTCACAAAAGCCGAGCGCATAGTCGCGCTCAACACTCCGCTGATGCAGATCTGCGTCTACTTCAACATGGCGTTCATACTGCTCGTCGGCTCAAAGCTGATAATCACGAATCAGGGCGCGACCATAGACGTCGGACAGCTGTCGGCGATGATTACCTACGGCATACAGATACTTATGTCGCTGATGATGCTCTCGATGATCTACGTCATGCTCACGATGTCGGCTGAATCGGCGAGACGTATCTGCGAGGTGCTCGATGAGGTTCCGTCGCTCACAAGCCCCGAGAACGCCAAGACCGAGCTTGCCGACGGCTCGATAGATTTCGACAGCGTCAGCTTCAAGTACTCCGAAAAGGCCGAAAAATACGCGCTGTCGGACATCGACCTGCACATAAAATCGGGAATGACAGTCGGAATCCTCGGCGGCACGGGTTCGAGCAAATCGACGCTCGTACAGCTTATACCGCGTCTCTACGATGTGACCGAGGGCTCGGTCAGGGTCGGCGGCGTCGATGTGCGCGAGTACGACCTTGAGGCTCTGCGCGAGGGAGTCGCGATGGTGCTCCAGAAGAATCTGCTTTTCTCGGGAACTATCGCCGAAAACCTCCGCTGGGGCAACAAGGACGCGACCGACGAGGAGCTTGTCGAGGCCTGCCGTCTCGCGCAGGCGGACGAGTTCGTGCGCTCCTTCCCCGACGGCTACAATACATGGATCGAGCAGGGCGGCACAAACGTCTCGGGCGGTCAGAAGCAGCGTCTCTGCATAGCCCGCGCGCTTCTCAAGAAGCCGAAGATACTCATCCTTGACGACTCGACCAGCGCGGTCGACACCAAGACCGATATGCTGATCCGCGAGGGCTTCAGAAAATTCATTCCCGAGACCACAAAGATCATAATCGCGCAGAGAATCGCGTCGGTGCAGGACGCGGATCTGATCGTCGTCCTCGACGGCGGCAGGATAGCCGGAATGGGAACTCACGACGAGCTCCTGAAATCGAGCGAAATCTACCGCGAGGTCTACACGTCCCAGACAGGAGGCAAAGCAGATGAAAACCGATAACAAAACTACAGCCGCTCCTGTGAATAATGCGCCCAAGGGCAGACCGAAAGCAAAGCCCGGCACGCTCGGGAGAATACTCAAGCTGCTTTTCAGCTCCTATCCGGTACTCGTTCCGGTGACGGCAGTCTGCATAATCTTTTCGTCGGCCGTGTCGGCGATACCGTCGATATTCGTTCAGAAGGTTCTGACGGTCATTGAGAACAGCTACAAATCCGGCGACTGGGAGTCGGCAAGACCCGAGATCGTCTCAAAGGTTATAGTACTGATAGTCCTCTATGTGCTGTCGATAGCGGCGATAACCGTCTATACGCAGCTCATGGCGTACATCACGCAGGGCTTCCTCTCAAAGATGAGGATAAAAATGTTCGACGGTATGCAGGATCTCCCGATAAAATACTTTGACACCAACAAGCACGGCGATATCATGAGCCGCTACACAAACGATATCGACACCCTGCGCCAGCTCGTCTCGCAGGCTCTGCCGCAGCTGCTGCTGTCGGGAGTGATAGTGCTTACCGTTCTCTCGATCATGCTCTGGTACAGCGTCTGGATGACGCTCGTGGTGCTGCTCGGAGTCTTTGCGATGATAATGGTCTCGAAAAAGGTCGGCGGCGGCTCGGCGAAGTACTTCGTCCGCCAGCAGGTGTCGATAGGCAAGACCGAGGGCTTCATTCAGGAGATGATGAACGGTCAGAAGGTCGTCAAGGTCTTCTGCCACGAGGAGGAGAGCAAGGCTGAGTTCGATAAAATTAACGGGGAGCTTTTCGAGGAAAGCTCAAAGGCTCACGCCTACGCCAATATGCTCGGCCCGATAATCATGAACATCGGAAACGTGCTCTACGTCGTGATCGCGACGGTCGGCGGACTGTTCCTGCTGTCGGGACTGCCGAACCTGAGCATCTCGGGCATGGCGTTCAGCATCAGCATACTCGTTCCTTTCCTCAATATGACAAAGCAGTTCACCGGCAACGTCAACAACCTGTCCCAGCAGATCAACTCGATCGTCATGGGCATGGCGGGCGCGGACCGGGTCTTCGCCCTGATCGACGAGGAGCCGGAAACCGACGAGGGCTACGTCACGCTCGTGAACGCGAAGACCGCCCCGGACGGATCCGTCAATGAATGCGCCGAGCACACGGGAAGCTGGGCGTGGAAGCATCCCCACGGCGACGGCACCGTGACTTACACCCCGCTCGCCGGAGACGTCCGCCTCTTCGA
>CACXED010000318.1 GCA_902766575.1 uncultured Ruminococcus sp.
CGGCGGGAAAGCTGTTCGACCGCTATCTCGAAGCCGTCGACATAAAACGCGAGGACGTTTACATAGCCAATATCCTCAAGTGCCGCCCGCCTAAGAACCGCGACCCGCAGCCCGCGGAGGAGGACGCCTGCATAGGCTTTCTGCGCGAGCAGGTGAAGCTCATTCGCCCGAAGCTGATAGTCTGTCTCGGCAGGATATCGGCGATGCGGCTGATCAAGCCCGACTTCAAAATAACAAAGGAGCACGGAGTCTGGTTTGAACGCGGAGGCTTTGAGATGTGCGCGGTCTATCATCCGTCCGCGCTGCTCCGCGACCCGAGGAAAAAGGAGGATATGCTCGTCGACATGAAGGCTGTAAAGGCCAGGCTGGACGCGCTCACGGCAAATGGAAACAATTAACATCAGCGTCGTCTCAAGCTCAGTTCTTACCCTGCTTTTCATGGTGCTCGTCGGATATTTCATCCGCCGGGTAAATGTTGTAGACGACCATATCCTAAAGCAGCTCTCAAATCTCGTTATAGTCGTCGGACAGCCCTTCATGCTCATCGGCGCTCTTTTGAAAAACGAATACTCCCCGGAGCTTCTGAAATCGGGAATACTTATAATCATAATCGGACTTGCGGTGCATACGCTGCTTGCGGTGATGGCATATTTCATCGCAAAGCTCTACCGCGATCCCGACGAGCGCAAGATACTCGAATTTTCAATGATCTTTGCCAACTGCGCGTTCATCGGATTTACGATACTCGAAGCGGCGTTCGGCTCCAAGGGACTGTTCTACGGCTCGTTCTACGTCGTGTCGTTCAACATTTTCATGTGGTCATACGGAATGATAGTCCTCGGACGCGGGCGCGACGACATCAAAATGAGCCCCAAGAAGATGATACTCAACTACGGAACGACGCCCTGTCTCATCGGACTTGCCCTCTATATCTGGCAGCTGAAGCCGCCGGCGTTCTTCCTGACCGGCGCGTCCTACATGGGCTCGATCTGCACGCCGCTCTCGACCTTTGTCATCGGAGGATTGCTTGCGTCGATGCCGCTGCGGGAGATTTTCACCTCGTGGAAGATCTACGTTTTCTGCTTCTTCAAGCTCTTTGCAATGCCGATAGCGATAGTCCTGCTGGCAAAGCTCATAGGTCTCAGCGCCGAGATGATCTATCTTGTCGCGATCATGAGCGCGCTGTCGACCGCCGCGAATACGGCTATGTTCGCCGAGATATACGATATCCGTCCGAAGCTCGCGGCGCACGCTGTGGGAATGTCGTCGATGCTTTCAGCGGCGGCGATACCGGCGGTGCTGGCACTGACGCGGCTGATAATTTCACTGTAAACAGGCACTATATAACGTCAAAACCAATAAACAACATAAAAGGTGAGGTTATGAAATACAAGGTTTTAGCCGGAGATCCGCTCTACGGGCGTCTGCTGACGCTCGAGCTCGAACGCGCGGGTCTGACTCCGGCGGGAAAGGATTCGGAGGAATACTCTCTGCTTGCCGCTGAGGGGCTCACCGAGCTGCCAAGGTCGCGGAGACTACGAGCGGCGATACTCGTCGACTGCGGGCTTTTATCGGCGGCTCTGCCCGAGTCGGTCAGGGTGCTGCTGCTCGACCGTCCGTTCCTACTGTCTGAGCTGCGCGATTTTCTTGCGGAGGTCTCACGCGAGAGCGAATCCTCCGCCGAGGACGAGGACGGCATCCGCATCTATCCCGAGGACATGACGATAGCCTTCGGAGACCTCTCGTCGCGGCTGACAAAGCGCGAGTACGCGCTGTTCACTTATCTTCACGAGCGTCCCGGAGTGACCGTCAGCCGCTCCGAGCTGCTCCATACGCTCTGGCGCGACGAGAACGCCCGGGATACGAACGTGGTCGACGTCTATGTGCGCTTTCTGCGCATGAAGCTCGACGAAAAATTCGGTCTGAAGCTGCTGCGCGCGGTCAGGGGAGAGGGCTATGTCTATCTGCCCGAGCTCAGGACGGGAAAGGATGAGATCTGATGGGACTTCTTATAAAAAACGTGATCCGCACCGACACGAAAAACGGCGCGCAGTATCCCTGCTCGATAATGATATCGGAGGGGAGGATCGTCGATATCCTGCCGGCGGACACAGACGTCATAACCGACAGGATCATCGACGGCAGCGGCAGATACGCTGTCCCGGGGCTTATAGACCTGCACGTCCATCTCCGCGACCCGGGCTTTGAGTACAAGGAAGATATCCTCTCGGGCTCTAAATGCGCGGCTGCGGGCGGAGTCACGTCGGTATTCTGTATGCCGAACACCAAGCCGGTCTGCGACAACGCAGAAACCCTCGCCTACATAGCCGAAAAGGCGAAGAACGCCGACTGCCGGGTCTTTCCGGTCGCGGCGATCACAAAGGGGCTCGAGAGCCGCGAGGTCTGCGACCTGAAATCGCTTTCGGAAAGCGGCGCAGCGGCGTTCTCGGACGACGGAAAGCCGGTCATGACAGCTTTTCTGCTGAGAGAAGCGATGAAGCTCGCGGCAGCCGACGATCTGCTGATAATGTCGCACTGTGAGGAGATGTCGCTCGCGGGCGGAGCGATGAACGAGGGCGAGACCTCGCGCCTACTCGGGCTGCGCGGAACGCCGGATATCTGCGAGGATATCGCGACTATGCGCGATATCGCCGTCGCCGAGGACACCGGCTGCCGTCTGCACATCTGTCACGTCTCGACGAGGGGCGCGCTCGAAGCGATCAGAGCCGCCAAGAAGCGCGGCGTCCGCGTCACCGCCGAGACCTGCCCGCACTACTTCACGCTGACCGACCGCGACGTCCCGCGCTTCGGAGCGAACGCCAAGATGAACCCTCCTCTGCGCTCTGAGGACGATCTGCGCGCCGTTATCGAGGCGGTCAGGGACGGAACCATAGACTGCATTTCGACCGACCACGCGCCGCACTCGACGGCTGAGAAGGACGCAGGGCTCGAGAAAGCGCCGAACGGGATAATCGGTCTCCAGACCTCGTTTGCCGCGTCGTATACCGCGCTCGTAAAGCCCGGACACATCAGCTTTGCTCGGCTCATCGAGCTTATGTCGGCAAATCCGGCAAGGATAACAGGGCTCGATAAAAAGGGGCTCGGAAGGCTCGAGATCGGAGCGGCAGCGGATCTGGCGCTCGTCTCGCTCGGAGTGTCCGACACGCTGAAAGCCGAACAGTTAGCCGGAAAATCCCAAAATACGCCCTACATCGGAACTACTTTCGCTGCAAAAGTCGATATGACAGTCGTCGGCGGAGAGATAAAATTTGAAAGAAAATAGAAAAGAGGCAGAAAAATGTCATTTGAACCGCTTATCGAAAAAATCCTCGCGAAAAACAATCCCACAGTCATGGGTCTCGACCCGATCCTTGATTACGTCCCCGAGCAGATAAAGAAAAAAGCCGTCGACCAGTTCGGCGACAGCTTCAAGGCGGCGGGAGAGGCGATCTTCGAGTTCAACAAGGGTCTTATCGACGCGGCTGCGGAGCTTATCCCGGCGGTCAAGCCCCAGTCGGCGTTCTACGAGATGTACGGTATCGAGGGCATGATCGCGCTCGAGCGCACGATCGAATACGCGAAGAAAGCCGGGCTCTACGTCATTCTCGATGTCAAGCGCAACGACATCGGCAACACCGCCGGAGCTTATGCTAACGCTTTCCTCGGCGAGACCAAGCTGTTCGGACACTCCGAGAGCGCGTCTCCGGTCGACTGCGTGACCGTGAACCCCTACCTCGGAATCGACGGCGTTCAGCCCTTTATCGAGACCGCGGCTGCGCACGACAAGGCGATGTTCATTCTCGTCAAGACCTCGAACAAGTCCTCGGGCGACTTTCAGGATCTCGACATCGGCGGCGAGACGCTCTACCGTCGGGTCGGAGCTAAGGTCGAGGAGTGGGGTTCGCCCTATCTCGGCGAGTCGGGCTATTCGCCCTGCGGAGCGGTGGTAGGAGCGACCTATCCGGCGCAGCTCACCGAACTGAGAGCCGCGCTGCCGCACACGTTCTTCCTGATTCCGGGCTACGGCGCACAGGGCGGCGC
>CACXED010000319.1 GCA_902766575.1 uncultured Ruminococcus sp.
TCATACTTCACAAAAATCCTTGACAGGGGCGGTACCCTGCCGCAGTTGCAAAGCAACTGATCGGATTCTTTGTATCGTCTGACGAAAGAATCTGAGGACTTGCAAAGCAAGTCCTGCGTATCTGCGCACTTAGAATTGTGTGGTATTGCCTTTACAGTCAAGGTGATTCTCTATGAATCTGCCAAATAAGCTCTCGCTCGCGAGAGTTATCATGGTTCCGCTGTTCATGGCGGCAGTCGTGCTTCCCATCTTTCCCGACACCTGGTCGAGGATCATCGGCGCGGCGATATTCATCCTCACCGCGCTCACCGATATGCTCGACGGCATGATCGCGCGCAAATACAACATGATCACCGACTTCGGCAAATTCATCGACCCCCTTGCCGACAAGTTCATGATCTTCGGCGCGATGCTCGCGATACTCTGCAAGTACGATTATCTCCGTCCGGTGTTCGTCTGGGTCGCGCTGACAGTCATTTTCCGCGAGCTCGCCGTCACCTCGATGCGCATGATAGTCTCAAAGGCGTCGGGCATAGTCGTCGCCGCCGCATGGCTCGGCAAGGGCAAGACCGTGACCCAGATAATCTGCGTCCTGACCATTCTCCTCGAGCCGGTGATATTCCCCGCTTCGTCGGTTATCTGCGAGCTTCATCTGCTCTCCTACATCACGATGGCGCTGATGACGGTCATGACTATCTGGTCGGGAATCAACTACTTCAGAGCTTACTGGAAGTTCCTCGATCCGACCAAGTGAGATGGAGAAAAAGACCGGGCTCGACCGCTTCACGCTAAAGAGCATAGCTTTGGCGGCGATGCTTGTCGACCACATCGCGGCGGTCTTTCTGCCGGGATATGGATGGATATACTATATCTGCCGCTTCATAGGCAGGATGACCGCGCCGATCATGTGCTTCTTTCTCACCGAGGGCTTTATCCACACCTCGTCGAGAAAGAAATATATCCTGCGGATGGCGGTCTTTGCGCTGATAGCTCAGCCCGCCTACACGCTCGCTTTTTACGGAGAGCTGCTGTCCCCGCATTTCAGCATGATAAGCACGCTCTGTATCTCGCTTGTGATGCTCTGCTGTCTTGAGAAGATAAAGCCTCTGTGGCTGAAAATTCTTGCGGTCGGGCTTCTGGTGCTGACGACATATCCCTGCGACTGGGGAATCTACGCGCCGGTGATGGTGCTCGGCTTCTATCTGATGCGTGAGCGGGGGATACTGCGGCTGTCGGTGCTCGGAGTGATCTCGGTCGGAATGGTTGTCATGTATGGGCTTGCGATGGGAGTGCCGGGCGCGTTCATGCACTGTGGAATGATAGCGTCGCTGGCGCTTCTGAGTCTCTACAACGGCGAGCGCGGGCCGGGCGGCAGAGCCGCGAAGTGGTTCTTCTACATCTTTTATCCGGCGCATCTGTATGTTATTTATATCGTCGGGCGGATAGTGTTCTGCTGACGCTTCCGTTTTGGGAGGAAAGCTATGAATATTCACAACGAAAGACTTTACCACATCGGAATAACCCCGGCTCAGGGCGCGAGAGCCGCTATAATCTGCGGCGATCCCGGCAGAGTCGAGTCTATTGCCGAGCTCTGCGACGGCTGCGCGCCGCTCGCTTCGAACCGCGAGTACACCTCCTTTGAGGCTGACCTCGGCGACGAGCGCATCCTCGTCATGAGCCACGGCATCGGCGGCCCCTCGACCGCGATCTGCATCGAGGAGCTTTACATGGCGGGCGTGAGGACTATCATCCGCGTCGGGACCTGCGGCGGAATGGCGAAAACCGTAAAGTCCGGCGACCTTGTGATAGCCTCGTCGGCAATCCGCGCCGAGGGGACCTCGCGAGAGTATCTTCCTATCGAGTTCCCGGCAGTTGCGGATTTTGACGTCACCGAGGCTCTGCGCGACGAGGCGAGAGCGCTGTCGCTGCCTTATCACGTCGGAGTGGTTCACTGCAAGGACTCGTTCTACGGTCAGCACTCGCCGGAGCGTATGCCGGTCGCCGACGAGCTTTTGTCAAAGTGGCGGGCATGGATAGCCGGCGGCGCGCTTGCGTCGGAGATGGAGACGGCTGCGCTGTTCTGCGTCTCGGCGTCGCTCGGGATAAGGTCGGGCGCGGTGCTCCGGGCGCTCTGGAATCAGGAGACCTGCGAGGACTCAGCCGCCGCTCCGGTCATTCCGTCCGACGAGCTTTCGGCGGCTTGCGTCGAAGACGCAATGTCGTCGGCAATTACCGCCGTCGGCGCGATGAGACGTCTGCTTAACTGAGCTTTTATATATGACGAACAAAAGGGACTGCGTTTCGGCAGTCCCTTGGTTTTATTCGGTATTGTCTCCGTAGTCGCAGGAGACGAGTTCGATTTCAAGAAAGCGCGAGCGTTCTTCGCCCGGACCGTAAATACCGGATTTTACCTGTTCGTATGGATAATATTTGTCCTCAACGACGGTCAGTCTGATTCTTGCCGAAGCCTTTGGGCGCTCATATAAATCATAGGCGGTGACGTTCAGAAAATATTCGCGGTCGGTCAGCGTATCGCGGGTGATTATCAGACCCTCGGAGGTATATCGTCCGATCGGGCAGACGTTCAGGTTCATCGGCGACCGGGTTCTGAAGCTGTTCTCCTGCGCCATTGTGAAGAAATCGGTCGAATCGGGCTTGCTGACGCTGTGAGCCAGTCTGATGCGGTCGTCGTCCGCCGGATCGGTTGAGACCTCTACATATCCGTCAAAGTCGAGGCGGATGTTGAGATTGTGCTGATAATCAAAGCCGAGCGGCGCGCAGATACGCGGCTTTCCTATTTCGAGAACGGTCGGAACAAAAATATCATTGGCTGAGAGTTTATCGCCGGTTGACGTCAGATAGCAACCGAAATTCTGAAGATCAGTCCCGTCGTAGGTGAAATAGCCCTCGGGGAGATCTTCTTTCTGAGCGTATACGCTGACCTTCAGAAGCTCTGCCGCTTCATTCGGTTGTTCAAGCTCCTCGCGGTCGGTATAAGCGCAGGAGGTCAGAAAACAGCTCAGTACGAGAAAAGGCAGGAATTTTTTTATTTTGAGCATGATAATTCTTCAAGTAATTCTGTCGGCGGTGTTTCGGCGTCACGGTATATTCAAGGACTTGCAGCTAAATTATACCATATATCATGCTGGCTGTCAACATATAATACGTGTAAAAAGAAAAACCGGGATTTAGTACAAATGTCGTATGATGCCGTTGTATAAAATCTCCAAAATCAATGCGCCTGATTATCTTTCGTCCCTTTAAGGCGGTAAGAGGATGGATCGAGCTGATAATATCCGACCTGTTTTTCGTCGTTCGGCTTGTCTTTATCCGGCAGCAGACTGCCCACGAGCATCGCGCAGACAATGAATATCGCGGTAGCTATATTTCTGGCTATAGATTCAAGCATCGTTTTTCTCCTGAAAAAAGTAGTGCCTCCAACCGGAGACACTACTATTATTTTTCTGCCGCAGGATTATATAAGTGGTAAAATAATGCTCATTCCCGAGAGCAAAAAAATGTCCGCCGTGAGGCGGACATTTTTTATTTTAGGAAAATTACTTCTCCTCGGGTGCGTAGAGGGCAGCGAGTCTGGTCAGTCTGTCGTACTTAGCCTTAGCGTTAGCCTCAGCCTTTGCGAAGAGCTGCTCGGCGCGCTCCGGGAACGCGAGTGCGAGACGGCTGTAACGGGTCTCGGACTTGATGAAGTCGATGTAGGAAGCGGTAGGAGCCTTGGAATCGAGCGAGAAGGGATTCTTACCCTCAGCCTTGAGAGCCGGGTTGAATCTGAACATCTGCCAGTAACCAGCCTCAACGGCGCGCTTCATCTCGAGCTGGCAGTTGGTCATGCCGCCCTTGACGCCGTGCATTTCGCAGGGTGCGTAGCCGATGATGATCGAAGGTCCGTGATATGCCTCAGCCTCGGCCATAGCCTTGAGGGTCTGGTTCATATCCGCGCCCATAGCGACCTGTGCGACGTAGACGTAGCCGTAGGACATAGCGATCTCGGCGAGGTTCTTCTTGCCGATAGCCTTACCTGCCGCTGCGAACTGTGCGACCTGACCGATGTTCGAAGCCTTGGAAGCCTGTCCGCCGGTGTTGGAGTAAACCTCGGTATCGAATACCATGATGTTTACATCCTCGCCCGAAGCGATGACATGGTCGAGACCGCCGAAGCCGATATCATATGCCCAGCCGTCGCCGCCGAAGATCCATACCGACTTCTTTGCGAGGTAATCCTTGTCTGCGAGGACTTCCCTTGCGATCGGGCAGCCTGCCTGTGCAGCCTTTTCGAGCTCGACGATGAGAGCCTCTGCAGCGGGAGTGTTGGCAGCGCCGTCGTCCTTGGTGTCGAGGAACGCCTTAGCGGCAGCCTTGAACTCATCGGAGGACTTCTCGGAGTTCATGCACTCCTCGACCTTAGCGATAAGGCGGTTGCGGATGGTCTTCTGACCGAGGTAGATACCGAGACCGTGCTCGGCGTTGTCCTCGAACAGCGAGTTAGCCCATGCCGGACCCTTGCCGGTTTCCTTGTTGACGGTGTAGGGAGTTGCAGGTGCGGAGCCGCCCCAGATGGACGAGCATCCGGTTGCGTTCGAGATGTACATTCTCTCGCCGAACAGCTGAGTTACAAGGCGAGCGTAAGAGGTCTCGGCGCAGCCTGCGCAGGAGCCGGAGAACTCAAGCAGCGGCTGCTTGAACTGGCTTCCCTTGACGGTGGTGTTGATGAGCTCCTTCTTCTCGGAGACGTTAGCGACAGCGTAGTCGAAAGCTGCCTGCTGATCGAGCTGGCTCTCCTGAGGAGCCATCTTGAGAGCGAACTTGTCGGTGCCGTCCTTCTCGGCCTTTGCGTTGACCGGGCAGGCCTTGACGCAGAGAGTACATCCCATACAGTCAAGCGGGCTTACCGACATGGAGAACTTGTAATTGGTCTTGAGGACCGGCTTTGCAGCGAACTTGGTCGACGCGGGAGCCTTTGCAGCCTCGTCCTCGGTCATAGCGAAAGGACGGATGGTTGCGTGCGGGCAGACGAACGCGCAGCTGTTACACTGGATGCAGTTTTCGGGAATCCAGGTGGGAACGGTGACAGCGACGCCGCGCTTCTCGTAAGCGGCTGCGCCCTGCGGGAAGGTACCGTCAGCCATGCCCTCGAATGCGGAGACAGGGAGAGAATCGCCGTTCATCTTGGAGACGGGAGTTACGATCTCGTTGACGAACTTGACGAGCTCGGGACGCTTGCCGGTAGCGGGCTTTTCGGGCTCTGCGTCGACAGCGGTCTTCCAGCTCTCGGGAACGTCGATCTTGACGAGCGCGTTTACGCCGGCGTCGATAGCGTTGTAGTTCATCTGAACGACAGCGTCGCCCTTCTTTGCGTAGGACTTCTTAGCCATGTACTTCATGTACTCTACAGCCTGGTCGATCGGGAGGATCTTGGCGAGAGCGAAGAACGCGGACTGGAGGATCGTGTTGGTGCGCTTGCCCATACCGATCTCGATAGCCTTGTCGATAGCGTTGACGGTGTAGAACTGGATGTTGTTGTTGGCGATGTACTGCTTGCACTCAGCGGGGAGATGCTTGTCGAGCTCCTCGGGAGTCCACTGGCAGTTGAGCATGAAGATTCCGCCCGGCTTTACGTCGTTGACGATCTTGTAGCCCTTAAGAATGTAGGACGGGTTATGACATGCAACGAAGTCAGCCTTGGTGATGTAGTAAGAAGACTTGATGGGCTTATCGCCGAAACGA
>CACXED010000320.1 GCA_902766575.1 uncultured Ruminococcus sp.
AGAGCTATTATCCGGGCGCGGAAAGCTTTTCAGCCGCTCCTCTGTCGGTTCCGCGCGGACTGCTCGCAAAGCCGCTGATTTTCAGACGGTGAGCCTTCTGTTCCTGCAAGACAAAAAATGCGCCGCCGCTCAGTTCTGAGCGGCGGCTTGCTTTATTAGTCAGATTCAGGCTCGGCAGCGACGTATCTCACACGGACGAGATCGTCGTAGATCTTTTCGTACAGCGTAAGCTCACGCTGGAGCGTGTTCTCGCGGCACTGGACGATGGCGAGTATCGCCTTGGCGCGTTCAGCGTCGCCAAAGCCTCCGTTCGGACTTTCGTTGACGGTGAAGTCCTTAAGAAGCTCGAGCGCGCTGTAGATGTGCTGACAGTCGACGCGTATCGCTTCCATGCGGTCGAGTATCGTTTCGATCGTGACGGCTCCGGAATGGAGCGAATTGTAATCGTCCTCGGTGAGCTCGTTCGTGCGGGTCTCTGTATCGTTCATAATATCCTCCGGTTTATTATTCATATCCGGCGGGTCGTACAGACAGATTTCCGACATATCGGGACTCGTCCAGTATGCCCGTCCGGCTTTGACAAGTCCCTTCGCCCGCCTAACATAGGTGGGCGAGAGAGTTTTTCCATTCTCATCGACGACGCGAATCATGTTTTGTGCTATGGGTGTCCTCCCCTTTCGCGGTCTTATGCTGTTTTTTGTGATGGGTGCCGTCCCCGATAAAATTGTACCACAGATTTCTTCGGATGTCAATGGTTTTCCACAAAAAAGCGGGCTTTTTTGCTGTATTTTTTTGTCTTGACAAGAGCGCCTGGATGTGATATACTATAGTATGAATTATTTTTTCCTGCCGTCGGTCAAATCACGGTTTGCGGCGGTTCAGCTCCTCCGGAATCCCGCGCATGATCCGAAGCGAGCCCGAATTTTCAGAAAGGCAATTCAAAATTATGGAAAGAGAACTTGTCAGACATATTTATGACGACAGCGCCGCTTTCGGCGGAAAAACTGTCACTCTCGGCGGCTGGGTCCGCAATCTGCGCGACTCCAAGGCGTTCGGCTTTATCGACCTCAACGACGGCTCCTGCCACTCGAACATTCAGGTCGTTTTTGAGCGCGAAAAGATCGCTAACTACGACGAGATCGCTTCGCAGAACGTCGGCGCGGCTCTCATCGTCACCGGAGAGCTCGTCCTCACGCCCGGAGCAAAGCAGCCCTTTGAGCTCAAAGCGTCCGAGATAAAGGTCGAGGGAACCTCCACTCCCGATTACCCGCTCCAGCCCAAGCGCCACAGCGTCGAATTCCTGCGCGAGCAGGCTTATCTCCGCCCGAGGACCAATCTTTTCTCGGCTGTGTTCCGCGTCCGCTCTGAGGTCGCATATGCGATACACACCTTCTTCCATCAGAGAGGCTTTGTCTACGTCCACACGCCGATAGTCACCGGCTCCGACTGCGAGGGAGCGGGCGAGATGTTCCGGATCACGACCCTCGATCTCAACGATATTCCAAAGACCGAGGACGGAAAGGTCGATTTCTCCAAGGATTTCTTCGGAAAGTCCACCAACCTCACCGTCTCGGGTCAGCTCGAGGCTGAGACCTTTGCGATGGCGTTCGGAAACGTCTACACCTTCGGCCCGACCTTCCGCGCCGAGAACTCCAACACCGCCCGTCACGCCGCCGAGTTCTGGATGATCGAGCCCGAGATCGCTTTCGCCGACCTCAACGACGATATGCAGCTCGCGTGGGACATGATCAAGTTCATCATCAACCATGTGCTTGAGAACTGCAGACAGGAGCTCGATTTCTTCAACAAATTCGTCGACAAGACCCTGCTCGAGCGTCTCACCGCGCTCCGCGACGCAGATTACGTCAAGGTCGACTACACCGAGGCTATCGACATTCTTCTGAAATCGGGGCAGCAGTTCTCCTATCCGGTCTACTGGGGAGTCGATCTCCAGACCGAGCACGAGCGCTATCTCACCGAGCAGGTCTACAAAAAGCCGGTGTTCCTCATCAACTACCCGAAGGAGATCAAGGCGTTCTATATGCGCCTCAACGACGACGGCAAGACCGTCGCGGCTATGGATCTCCTCGTCCCCGGCGTCGGCGAGATCATCGGCGGCTCTCAGCGCGAGGAGCGTCTCGACGTTCTTAAAGAGCGCATGAAGGAGCTCAACCTCGCCGAGGAGGACTACTGGTGGTATCTCAACCTCCGCAAGTACGGCGGCACAAAGCACGCGGGCTACGGTCTCGGCTTTGAGCGCATAATCATGTACCTGACCGGAGTTTCCAATATCCGCGACGTTCTTCCCTATCCGAGAACGGTCGGAAACGCTGAATTCTGAGCTTTTGCCCTCCCGCTCGACGCAGGAGGGCTTGTTGGCATTTTCAGGTAATGAGCATGAACGAACTCTACGAATTTATTTTACTGGTTGTCAAAACGATTTTTACGGCGATGCTGCCGCTTTTGATATTGCTCATCGCATTTTTGCTGACAAATCTTGTCGTGCTTATCGTCCGAATAAGGCTGTACAAGTCGAGCGAATATTATGCCGCAACGAAAATTCCTTACCTCAGGATGAAGAATGACACGGGTAAATCCGGCGAGTATCAGACCTACAAAAAGCTGAAATCGCTCGGCGGAAACCGGAAATTCCTTTTCAACTGCTATCTTCCAAAGGAGGACGGCGCCACAACCGAGGTCGATCTTATCATGCTTCATGAGTCGGGAATATATGTATTTGAGTCAAAAAACTATAGCGGCTGGATATTTGGCTCTCAGGACAACAGCTTCTGGACGCAAGTCCTGCCAAGAGGGAGAAAACATTCTCAAAAGGAGCGCTTCCTGAACCCGATAATCCAGAACAACGTACACATAAAATGGCTCGGCGAATTTCTCGGCACAGATCTGCCGTTTTACTCCTTTATAGTATTCAGCGAGCGCTGCGAACTCAAAGACATAAATCTTACCGGTCAGGCAAAGGTCATGAAACGTAATGAGCTCGTCAAAAATGTCAAGCATAAAATCAATAATTCCGGCAATATCCTAACGGATGAACAGATTGACGATATATATGACCGACTCTATCCGCTTACCCAGACAAACAAAGAGCAAAAGCGCGCTCATATTGAGAATGTAAATCTCAAAAAGCAAGGCGGCGTTCGACGCTGTCCACGCTGCGGAGGAAATCTTGTGCTTCGGACCGCAAAATCCGGCGATAATATCGGCAGACGATTCTACGGCTGCTCAAACTATCCGCGCTGCCGTTACACTGAGAATATTCCGGCTGAACAGTCGACCGACGATGAACCAGGGTCTGTATAAATATTACCGCACAATAATCTGACTATAGAACAGTTCTTACGTTTATTTTTCATAAATTCAGATTTTTTTCAAAAAGCCCTTGACAAATCCGATTCCTGATGGTATAATATTGTTGTCTGTTAGAGACACGCGCTTGTAGCTCAGTGGATAGAGTGCCCGGCTACGAACCGGTAGGTCGCAGGTTCGAATCCCGCCAGGCGCGCCAAATACAGAAAGCCGCGTTTCGCGGCTTTTTGTTTTACTTAAATAAACGATTTCAGGGTGAACTATGGCGAGCTTTACAAAACAGGCTATCAAACGCTCCTTTATGAAGCTCCTTGACGAGCAGCCGCTCTCAAAGATCAGCGTCCGGGACATTGTCGAGGACTGCGGCATAAATCGGAACTCCTTTTATTACCATTATCAGGATATTCCCTCTCTGCTCTGCGAGGTGATCACCGAGGAAGCCGAACAGATAATTGAAAAATATCCGACTCCCGACTCGATAGAAAGCTGTATCGAGGCTTGCATCGAGTTCCTGCTCTCTCATAAAAAGGCTGCTCTGCACGTTTTCAACTCCGGAAACAAGGATTTCTACGAGCAGACGCTCGACAGGCTCTGCACCAAGCTCATCGCCTCCTATTTCGATAAGCTGTTCGGCGAGCTTCCGATCGACAGATCAGACCGCGAGCTCATTATACGGATCACGAGCGCCGAGTATTTCGGCGTCCTGATCAAATGGATGATGCACGGCATGAGCGACAATATCATGGACGATTTCCATCGTATCTGCGAGCTGCGCCGCGGAACGGTCGAGGAAATGCTTAAAAGAGCAATGAATAAATAATAAATAGACAATTACGAACGAATGCACAAATTCGCCGCATTTGTCGCGCTCTGCCCATTTATTTTACGGCTTTAGCGTGGTATAATATCAGATACAGAAATCAATCTGAAAGGTTTGGTCAAAATTATGCGTTCAACTCTGCCGATGAGAACAGCCAAGACCGGCTATATCATTATGTCGGTGCTGCTGTGTCTGTTCGGAATACTGCTCATATTCATGCCGGGGATGTCGGCAAAGGTGCTCGGCGTCGTCTGCGGCATACTTATTCTGATTTTCGGAATTTTCAAGCTGGTCGGCTATTTTTCGCGCGATCTCTACCGGCTGGCGTTTCAATACGATCTCGCGTTCGGTATTCTGATGGTGCTGCTCGGAGCTGTGATGCTGATACATCCCGAGGCGATACTCAGCTTCTTCTGCGCGGCGCTCGGAGTAGCGATCCTCGCCGACGGGCTTCTGAAAATCCAGACCTCGCTCGACGCAAAGCGCTTCGGACTTCGCAGATGGTGGCTGATACTCGCGTCGGCGATCGTTGCGGTCATTTTCGGACTGCTGCTTGTATTCAGACCGTCCGAGAGCCTTTCGGTGATCACGATATTGATCGGACTGTCGCTCCTTTCCGAGGGAATACTCAATCTGAGCACCGCTCTGACCGCGGTTAAGATAATCAAGAATCAACAGCCCGACGTGCTCGAGGGCGACTTTGAGGAAAAATAATTCTTACAAAAAATTGCTCCGGAACAGATCAGTTCGTCTGCTCCGGAGCTTTTTTGTTTATTTCACTTGTATTTTTTCGGGGGATGTGGTATAATTATCGGGAAAGAGAGATGGTTAGTTTCTGATGAAAAATGACAGATCCGCGTTGGCGCTGTTCCTGACCTTTTTGAAAATCGGCGCTTTTACTTTCGGCGGGGGATACGCTATGATCCCTCTTATCCAAAAAGAGACTGTCGAGTCCAAAAAATGGATCTCCGACGACGACATCCTCGAAATCGTCGCCGTCGCCGAGTCGACTCCCGGGCCGATCGCCGTCAACGCCGCTACCTTTGTCGGCTGCCGCGTCAGAGGTGTTCCCGGCGCGATTGCGGCTACTTTCGGAGTGGTTCTTCCCTCCTTTACGATAATTTCGCTGATCTCGCTGGCTCTCAGGGAGTTTGAATCACTGCGGCCGGTCAGATGCGCTTTCTTCGGGATCAGAGCCGGAGTGCTCGCTCTGCTCGTCAAGGCTCTCGTCTCGATGGCGTCGAAATGCAGGCGCGGGGCTATACCGGTTCTGATCGCGCTCGGAGCATTTATTCTCGCCGGTCTGCTCGGAGCGAACGTGATACCTGTGCTGATCGGCTGTGCGGCGGTCGGGCTTGCAAACTCGCTCATCACGGCGAAACGGAGGGAGACGAAATGATCCTGCTTCAGCTTTTCCTGATCTTTTTCAAGATCGGAGCCTTCACCTTCGGCGGCGGCTACGCGATGCTCCCGCTCATTCAGGAGGAGGTGATCGCTCACGGCTGGCTGACCGGAGAGGAGATTGTCAACTTTATCGCGGTCAGCGAATCGACTCCCGGCCCGTTTGCGGTCAACATCTCAACCTATGTCGGAATGGAGACGGCCGGTCTCGCCGGAGCGGTCGCCGCGACGCTCGGAGTCGTGCTTCCCTCCTTTATCATTATTCTGATCGTCGCGCGGATCTACGACGCGTTCCGGAAGAACCGGATCGTCAGCGGCTGTATGGAGGGTCTGAAGCCCGCGGTAGTCGGTCTGATCGGAGCGTCGGTGCTATCCATCGCAGGCGCCGTCTTTTTCGGAAACGGAGTCTCCGCCGGGATCCTCGCAAGCCCGGAATTTCTGATCTCGCTTGGGATCTTTGCGGTCATGCTGATCCTCGCGTTCAGAAAAGTCCATCCGATACTGATAATCGCGCTGTCGGCGGCTGTCGGGATCGGAGCGGGGTTCATACCCGGCATCGGGATCTGAGGTGTGATCTGTAAAAATCAAACATTGACGTCAGAGCCGAGCATCCTTGCCCGGCTCTCTTGACATAAGCCGCAAAAGCTGATATAATTTCTTCGGATAATCCGAATCCAGAACAGCTCTGTGCGAAAGGAATAGGCAAAATATGTATAATATCAAGCTCTATGACTATGTTCCAAAGCCCGATCCTGCCGAGAGCGGCAGGATAATCGCCGCTCACTATTATCCCTCGTGGACAAAGGGCGAAAACCATCTCAATCATCAGTTCGAGGACAATTTCGATTACCCCGAGCGCACTCCTCTCGCCGGGTTCTATGAGGATAATAATCCCGAGGTTATCGACTGGGAGATCAAGTGGGCGCTCGAGCACGGAATCAACTGCTGGATCTACTGCTGGTACCGCCGACGCGACAATATGGGAAAGCCGATGACTCCCGAGTCGCTCAGGCTCGGACGCGGACTGCACGAGGGATTCCTCAGAGCGCGCTATGCCGACATGATGAAATTCGCCGTCATGTTCGAGACCTCCGACCGCTGGGGAGCGGCTGACCGGGACGATCTGCTTGAAAACGTCCTGCCCTTCTGGTTCAGGGAGTATTTCAGCCGCGAAAACTATCTTCGCATCGACGGCAGGCCGGTCGTTTTCCTCTACGACCCGCAGAGACAGCTCTGCAGGCTGCTCGGCGGTGAATCGGGGATGAAAGAGGCTCTCGACGCCTGCCGCGAAGCCGCAAGGGCTGCCGGCTTTGGAGGAATCATCTTCGCCGAGCAGATCATCGGCAGGGACGATCCGATCGAGGGCGCGAAATCCCGCGGCGTGGATTTCTGCTTCTACTACAACATGAGCGTCGGCTATGACAAGCTCGAAGCTCCGAGCGACTACGCCTGCCAAGTTCAGCTTTCGAAAAATACGAAGCTCCTCTCAGCCGACCCTTACCGCTTTGTCCCGACGGTCAGCCAGTTCTGGGACGCCGAGCCGCGCATCAAGGGTCTCCCGGCTATAAAATACAGTCCGAAATACTGGTATCTCAGCTTTAAGGACTACCGGAAGCTGCTCCGGGCGGTCAAAGCGCTCTGCGACGCCGCGCCGGACGACTCGATAGCGCAAAGGCTGATGATGGTCGACAACTGCAACGAGTGGGACGAGGGTCACTTCCTGTTCCCGAGCTGCCGCTTCGGCTTCAAGCATCTCCAGTGCATCCGCGAGGAGCTGACCGACCATGAAAATCTCCCCGACTACCGTATGCCCGCAGAGCTCGGCTTCGGTCCTTACGACGAGGCATGGGGCGGACGGGAGCTTGATCTGTCGGCTCACAACGACCGAAAGCTCGACGACGGAGAATTTACGCACTACAGATACTTTGACCTCGACTGAGCAGAGCCGCCCGAACGGGCGGCTTTTCTGTAGCGCCCGACGCCGGATATTTTCGGATTTTTTTCGGATCGCTATTGACTTTTCCGGGCTGATGCTATATAATTATATATGTTGCATAACATCAATTGTCAAAAGGAGTATCGTCATGCCGAGAAAAGCCATGTTCACAAAAGAGGATTTCATAACCGCCGCTTTCGATATCACAAGGGAGCGCGGAATCGACGCCGTCACCGCGCGCGAGCTCGGAAGTCGGCTCGGCTGCTCGTCGCGCCCGATGTTTACCTTTTTCGGTACGGTCGACGAGCTGAAATCCGAGGTAAGGGTAAAAGCGCTCGACCTCTATCGCGATACGATACGCGCAGGGCTTTCGGACAGCGACGCGCTTCACGGCTTCTGGAACAGCCATATCGGTTTTGCCCGCAGTGAGCCTATGCTTTTCAGGCTCATCTTTTCCGAAAGCAAATTTCAGGAAAGCCGGACTGTACCGGAGCTGATAGCCGAAGCCTCCGAGCTTCTGCTTTCGCGGCTCATGAACGGGAGCGGGCTTTCCGAAACCGACGCGCGCAAATATTTCAACTGCGTCTGGCTGCTCGCGAACAGCGCAGCTTCGCTTATCGCCATAAACGGCTGTCAGCTTTCCGATGATGAGAGCGAGGCTCTCTACAGCCGCGTTGTCAGTAGATTTCCTGCGGCTTTCAATCTGTCGGCTATTCCCGAACAAACGCCCGAGCCGCAAAAGCCGGCTTCAAAGCCGAATATCGGCGGCAGACGCTTTGAGGCATGGATCGACTGACAGAGCCGTACAGTCTCAGGTTTTATCGACTGCGGCAGGCTTTTTTCTTAAACCCTCTTGAAATATGCGGAAAATGGGTGTATAATATTGAGAGACGGCGAATGGGGGGATGAGCTTGAAAAAAGAGACGGTTTATAAAATATTCGGACGCATCCCTACTATCGAGACCGAGCGGCTCATTCTCCGGAAAATGAAGCCCTCCGACTCTCGCGATATGTACGAATACTCGCGTCTGCCCGAGGTCACGCGCTATCTGCTCTGGGAGCCGCACACAAATCACGCTCAGACGCTCGACTACCTCGAATATCTCCAGACGCGCTATCGGGTCGGGGATTTCTACGACTGGGCGGTCGTGGAAAAGTCGCGCGGGAAGATGATCGGCACCTGCGGCTTTACGTCGCTCGACTTCGCCAACAACGCCGCGGAGGTCGGATATGTATTGAACCCGGCGTTCTGGGGCAAGGGGCTCGCTCCGGAGGCTCTGATGCGGGTCATGCGCTTCGGCTTTATGGAGCTGAACGTCCACCGCATTGAGGCAAAGTATATGGTCGAAAATTCCCGCAGCCGCCGCGTCATGGAAAAATGCGGCATGACCTTTGAGGGCGTCAGGCGCTCGTCAATGTACGTCAAGGGAAGCTACCGCGATATCGGGGTCTGCTCGATACTCTCGGATGAATATATAAGGAAGTATCTATGAAACAGAGCAATATCATCGCGCTTATCGGAATGACCGGCTGCGGCAAAACCAGCGTCGGAAAGATGCTCGCAAAGCGTCTCGGAGCCGACTTCGTCGACCTCGACGAGGAGATCGTCAGCCGCTGCGGCGCGGTAAAGGACATCTTCGCCGAAAAGGGCGAGGCGGGCTTCCGCGAAATAGAATGTGAGGTGCTGAGGGACGTCCTCTCCTCGCATAACGGGCGGCTGACTATCCTCTCAACCGGCGGCGGTGCTCCAACCTATCCTCCGTCGAGAGCGCTGATCAGATCCTCAGCCTACTCGATCTGGCTTCGGCACGGCGTCGACACTATCCCAAAGGACAGCCCGATACTCACCCGCCCGCCGGTCAACGGCAGCATCGAAAACTACAAAAAGCTCCTCGGCGCGCGCTATCCGATCTACCGCTCGACCGCCGACATGACCGTCTATAACGTCTACCCTCAGCGAACCGCCGCGGTGCTCACGCGCAAGATTCAGTCGTTCAAGCACCTCACGCTGACAAATAAGGCAAATAAAAAGGAGAAGCATCCATGCTGAACAGGATTCCGAAAATTCTCTCCCCCGAGCTTGTAAAAATCATGATGGAGATGGGTAACGGCGACGAGCTCGTCATCGCCGACGGCAACTTCCCCGCCGAGGCTCTCGGACAGCGCTGCGTCCGCGCCGACGGTCACAGAGCGCCCGAGCTGCTTGAGGCGATACTCGAGCTGATGCCGCTCGACACCTACGCCGATCCGGTCTTTCTGATGGAAAGAGTTCCGGGCGACGAGACTCCCGTTCCGATCTGGGACGTCTACAAAAGGATCGTCTCTCAGCACACCGACCGCGAGATCGGAATGATCGAGCGCTTTGCGTTCTACGAGCGCGCAAAAAAGGCTTACTGCGTCGTCGCGACCGGCGAGAGCGCTGTCTACGCCAATGTTATAATCAAAAAAGGCGTCGTGAAATGATCGCCCGTGACGATAGCGTCAACGAGCTGTGAAAGGAAATATCTTACATGAAACTCCGCAACCTGATTGATTTCAACGATCTCACCCTCGGCGAGTGGGACGAGCTGTACGAGCTCGCCGTCCGGATCAAAAAGAATCCCGCCGAATTCCGCGACCGCTGCCGCGGAAAGATACTCGCCACTCTGTTCTACGAGCCGAGCACCCGCACGCAGATGTCCTTCCAGACCGCTATGATGCGGCTCGGCGGCAAGGTCATCGGCTTCTCCGACCCCAATTCGAGCTCGGTCTCCAAGGGCGAGACTCTACGCGACACGGTCAAGATCGTCACCGCCTACTCGGATATCCTCGTGATCCGCAATCCGATCGAGGGCGCGGCTTACGCGTCGGCGCTCTATTCGCGCGTACCGGTCATCAACGCCGGAGACGGCGGGCATCTCCATCCGACGCAGACTCTGACCGACCTCATGACGATCTCCGAGCTCAAGGGCAGCCTTGACGGGCTGACTGTCGGTCTCTGCGGCGATCTGCTCAACGGCCGGACGGTTCACTCGCTGATACGCGCGCTCGGACGCTTCAAAAACAATCGCTTCGTGCTGATCTCAACGCCCGAGCTCCGGCTTCCCGACTATGTCACCAAGGACGTCGGGGAGAACGGCAACAGCTATATCGAGGTCAAGACCCTCGAGGAGTGCATCGGCGACCTCGACATTCTCTACATGACCCGCATCCAGCGCGAGCGCTTCGCTTCCAAGGAGGAATACGCGCGTCAGTCCGGAGTTTACCGCCTCACGACCGACAAGATGAAGCTCGCCAAGCCCGATCTCGCGGTGCTCCATCCGCTGCCAAAGGTCGACGAGATAGCCTACGAGGTTGACGACGATCCGCGCACGATGTATTTTGAACAGGCTGAGAACGGTATGTACATCCGCATGGCTCTGATCGCAAAGCTCTGCGAGCACGAGCGCACCGGACGCTCTCCGGCTTATCCTCTGCCCGAGGGAGTCTGCTGCCCGAATCCGCGCTGCATCTCGAATCACGAAAAGTATCTGCCAAGGCTGACAAAGGAGGTCTCCGGCGAGACCCGCTGCTGCTACTGCGACAGTCGGCTTTGAGCAATATAAAAGGGACTGCCGCGTTTGCGGCAGTCCTTATCTGTATTTCAATACGCGAAATACGCGTATTTTTGAGTCGGTGCAGAATATTTTTTGCTTTTAGTCGGAGTATACAATTATATAGCTCTCTGTCCGAATATTTTTGTCATGCCCGGTACGCGTGGTACGCGTGGTACACGTACTTTTCAGTCGGTGCTGAATATTTTATTTTTCAGCAGGAAATGAAGTTTGTAAAACCTTATCCTGCATTTTTGGTACGCGAAAAAGTACGCGAAAATATACGATGCGTACCGGCAGTCACAAACAGCAATATGATTTTACACGGATTTTTATTGATACTGCACATATCTATATCAAAACGAGTCTTTCTTCGAGTGCTGAACTATATCGGAGATTGTATATAATATATAAATATATCATGCTATAAGCGGTATTTTATGCGTATTGTTGAATTATAATATTTTTTTGATACCGACTCAAAAGTACGTGTACCATCCGTACTCGTGTACTGATTTGAAAGAGCCTATCCGTTTCCCTTCATGTTGCAGGAGCTGACGCCGGGTTTGGTACGCGTCAGCTCCTTTTTTTATTTTCAGAGTTGCAGAGCCGTCAGTCGGCTTTTTTCTTATTTTTTCTTATCAGTAAGGCTCCGAGCTTGCAGAGCTCCATCACGACAAGCGGAACGAATATCAGTCCGAGAGCCGCCAGATAGAGCTTTCCGGGCAGCAGAATCAGTCCGAACACAGCTCTCAGGGGCGTGAACAGCACGAGCGCCATCAGTGCCGCCGACGCAAGCGCCGCTAAATTCAGCTTGGAGTTCGTAAACGGCCCGATCGCGAAAAGCGAGCGGTCGGAGCGCATATTGAACGCCTGAACTATCTGCGACAGCGCAAGCACGATCAGAGCCATCGTCTGTCCGCCCTCGACAAGCCCGGTCTGCTTCTCTCCGAGCGCGAAGGCAATGAGGGTTATCAGCGCGAACATACAGCCCTGAAGCGCGACGCGGACTCCGAGTCCGTGGGCAAAGATGCCCTCGTTCTTCGGCTTCGGCTTGTGATCCATCACGTCGGGCTCGACCGCCTCCATGCCGAGCGCGATAGCCGGCAGCGAGTCGGTAATCAGGTTTATCCAGAGAAGCTGCATCGACAAAAGCGGCGTCTTGTGCCAGAGCAGCATCGCGGCAAAGACGGTTATCACCTCGCCGATGTTCGTTCCGAGCAGAAAGCCCACGACCTTGCGGATATTCGCGTAAATTCCGCGTCCCTCGCGCACCGCGTCGACTATCGTTGCGAAGTTGTCGTCGGTCAGGGTCATGTCGGCGGCTCCCTTTGCGACGTCGGTGCCGGTTATGCCCATCGCGCAGCCGATGTCAGCCGCCTTGAGCGCGGGCGCGTCGTTGACTCCGTCGCCGGTCATCGAAACGACCTGACCCTTGCGCTGCCATGCCTTGACGATGCGGATCTTGTTCTCGGGCGAGACGCGGGCGTAGACCGAGATGTGTTCGACCTCGCTGTCGAGCTCGGAGTCGTTCATCGCGTCGAGCTGCGCTCCGGTTATCGCGCGGTCGCCCTCCTCGAGGATGCCGAGCTCCTTTGCGATCGCCGAGGCGGTGACGACGTGGTCTCCGGTGATCATGACCGGCTTGATTCCGGCGCGGCGGCAGAGCTTGACAGCCTCGGCAGCCTCGGGTCTCGGCGGGTCGATCATTCCGACCAGTCCCATGAAGGTGAGGCCGTTCTCGAGCTCCTCGGAGGTCGGTTCAGCCGGGATTTCGGCGATCTCCTTATATGCGACGGCGAGGACTCTCAGCGCGTTGGAGCTCATCTCCTCGGTGAGCCGCTTGGCGGTCGAAAGGTCGCCCGAGACGCAGCGCGGAGCCATCATATCGAACGCGCCCTTGACGATAACGACATTCCTGCCGTCGATGCGGTTGACGGTGGTCATCAGCTTGCGGTCGGAGTCGAACGGCAGCTCGGCGAGACGCGGATATTTTCTGTTCAGCTCATCCTTGGGCATACCGTTCTTATGCGCCGCGAGGACGATGGAGGTCTCGGTCGGGTCGCCGATGTGCTGCTCGGTAGCGCCGTTAAAGACGACCGAGCCGTCGCAGCAGAGCGCCGCATAGCAGAGCAGCTTCCTGACGCTCTCCGAGTTGTTGCTCGTAATGTCCTCGGTCGAGCCCATGCCGTCGACGTAAGCCTTCCGGAGGGTCATGCGGTTCTGCGTCAGCGTTCCGGTCTTGTCGGAGCAGATCACCGACGCGCTGCCGAGCGTCTCGACGGCGGGAAGTCTGCGTATCAGCGCGTTTTTCTTTACCATGCGCTGAACGCCGATCGACAGGACGATCGTCACTATCGCCGGAAGTCCCTCGGGTATCGCCGAGACCGCCAGCGAGACCGCCGTCATGAATATCGTCAGCACGGGTATCCCGCTGACCACGCCGACGACGAAAATCACCGCGCAGGCTATAAGCGCGAGTATGCCCAGATATTTTCCGAGCTGTGCGAGCTTTTTCTGAAGCGGCGTCTGACCCTCGTCCTCGCCCTCGAGCAGGTTCGCGATCTTGCCCATCTCGGTGTTCATTCCGGTAGCGGTGACGACTGCGGTCGCGGTTCCGTAGGTGATCGAGCAGCCGGAATATACCATATTCTTCCGGTCGCCGAGCGGAGCCTTGTCGTCGCAGAGCGCTTCCGCGTCCTTTTCAGAGGGAACAGACTCGCCGGTCAGCGCCGATTCCTCGCTCTTAAGCCCGACCGAGCGCAGAAGTCTCGCGTCGGCGGGAACGAAATCACCGGCTTCAAGGCGGATTATATCGCCCGGAACGAGCTCAGCGGCGTCGATGAGCGATTCCTTACCATCGCGGATAACCCTCGCGTGGGGTGCTGATAGGCTTTTGAGCGCGTCGAGCGCCTTTTCGGCCTTTGATTCCTGCATGACGCCCATAATGGCGTTGATTATGACGATGAGCACGATCAGGATCGGCTCAAAGATCTCGCTCCAGTTCCGCTCGGCAACAACCACGGCAAAGGAGATTGCCGCCGCTGCGAGCAGGATCAGTATCATCGCGTCGCAGAACTGAGCGGCAAAGCGCTGGAGCATCGTCTTTTTCTTCTTTTCGTTCAGTTTATTCTGTCCGAATTTCTGTCTGAGCCCGGAGACCTGCGAGTCGGAAAGTCCGCTCTCAAGCGTCGTCGAGAGCGAAGTCAGGAGC
>CACXED010000321.1 GCA_902766575.1 uncultured Ruminococcus sp.
CGCGGAGGAGGAGTCAGCTTTTTCACGTTCGACGGAGTCTGACTGCCCTGAGCCTGTCCGGACTGGACGCCTGTCTCCTGCGATCTCGGCATTTTGAATACAGTGTGCGGATTGCTCTTGAGCTGAGCTATATGCCTGAGCATCTGAGCGGCGCTCTGGAAGCGGTTGTCGGGGTTCTTCTCCATCGCGCCGAGGATGATCTGCTCAAGTCCGACCGGGATGTTGGGATTGATCTCACGCGGCGGACGCGGAGTGTTCTTGACCTGCATTATCGCGACCGAGACCGGGCTGTCGGCGACGAACGGGAGCTTTCCGGTCGCCATTTCGTACATCGTCACTCCCAGCGAGTAGATATCGCTGCGGCGGTCGATCTTCTTGCCGCTCGCCTGCTCGGGGCTGATGTAGAAAACCGTGCCTATCGCCTTGTCGGTCATTGTTACCGTCTCGGCGTTTGGGAGCTTGGCGATGCCGAAGTCCGCGACCTTGACGACTCCGTTTTTGAGGATCATGATATTCTGCGGCTTGATGTCCCGGTGGACGATGCCCTTTGAGTGAGCATGCTCAAGCGCCATCAGTATCTGCTCGGTGATGCTTATCACCTCGTGAAAGGACAGCAGACCCTTTTTCAGGATATAATTCTTGAGCGTGATCCCGTCCACAAGCTCCATGACGATATATTTCCGGTCGTCCTTGACCGAGACATCGTAGATGTTGACGATATTCGGATGGGAAAGCATGGCTACCGCCTTGCTCTCGTTTATGAAGCGCTTGACCGACTGGGCGTCGTTGTTGATGTCGTCCTTGAGCATCTTGACCGCCACGTTCCGGCGCATCAGCATATCCATCGCCTCAAAGACGACCGCCATGCCACCGATTCCGATGACCTTGAGTATCCGGTAGCGCTTGTCGAAGACCTGACCTACATATCTCTCAAATGAATCCATAATCAGTCTCCGTCCTTGCCGATAGTGCCGCCCGCAGGCTCGGCAGACCTGTCAGGCTCGCTGTTTGTGTATTTGACAAGCAGAGCGGTTATGTTGTCAGGGCCTCCGGCGTCGTTTGCAGCCTCGATGAGACGCGCGGTCTTTTCGGAGAGCTCGGCGTCGGTATCGGGAATATCGGACGTTTCGCTCTCGGACGAGATTATCTCGTAGATGTCCTCGGGCAAAAGCTGACCCGAAAGTCCGTCCGAGCAGAGCAGCAGATAGCAGCTGTCAAGCCCCGAAAGGTCGACCGAGTAGATATCGGCCTCAAGGTCGGCGCTTATTCCCACAGCGCGGGTTATGCGGTTGCGATAGGGGTGATTGCGCGCGTCCTCGACCGACAGCGAGCCGCTGTCGATCAGGTGCTGGACATAGGAGTGGTCGTGGGTTATCTGGGTTATCGTGTTGTCGGATATGAGGTAGAGCCGGCTGTCTCCGACGTTGATGACATACGCCAGGTCCGAGCAGAGCAGCGCGGCGACAAGAGTCGTTCCCATTCCGCGGAAGGCGGAGGAGGTCTGCGATTTTTTGTAGACGGCGAGGTTAGCGTCGTGAGCCGCGTCGTCGAGTATGACGCAGGCGTCGTCGCTCTCAAGGGTCATTATCCCGTCCGAGCCGACGAGCGGAGCCGCGTATTTTCTGACCTTCTCGGCAAAGACCGCCGCGGCGCACTCGCTCGCCACGTTGCCGCTCCTGGCGCCGCCCATTCCGTCGCAGACGACGCAGAGCGCCGCGTTATCGCAGATCCGGCTGATTATATAGCTGTCCTGATTGGCAGCGCGCACCTTTCCGATGTCGCTTCTGCCGTAAAAATGTATTTCCACGAGAATTGCCATACCTTTCCGCATTGCCCATAAAGCGTTATCCGGTGATATTCCGGTCGATCCGGCAAGCCGCGACCGACCTGTTCTTATCCGTATATTATACTGCAATTATATGTATACGGAATGAACAAGAGAGCTGTTTTACAAAAAATTAAATATTTTCTGCCGTCTGATTCTCTGACTCGTCAGCCTTGAGCCTTGCCCGTCTGAGCTGTCCGCAGGAGGCGTTGATGTCCGAGCCGAGCTTGCGTCTGACCGTCGCGTTTATGCCGAGCGTGCCGAGAATCCGCGCGAACTCGTTGACCGCCGCGCTGCCCGACCGGGTGAAGCCGGTCTCGGCGACCTCGTTGACCGGGATCAGATTGACGTGGATCGGGAAGGGCTGCGAGTTTTTGTAAAGTCCGTGCTTGAGCGTCGCAGCGAGCCGTCTCGCGTATTCGGGCGAGTCGTTCTTCCCGGCGATCAGCGTGTACTCAAAGGAAA
This sequence comes from uncultured Ruminococcus sp., assembly GCA_902766575.1. Taxonomy (GTDB): domain Bacteria; phylum Bacillota; class Clostridia; order Oscillospirales; family CAG-272; genus Flemingiibacterium. Next base: position 2,291 of record CACXED010000321.1, read on the forward strand.
TTCTCCGTCCCGTCGCGGCGAAATATCTGCGGCAGGCGTCGAGCAGCTCGGCGATCCTCCAGCGGTTGTTGACCGGCATTATCGACGAGCGGGTCTCGTCGTCGGCGGCGTGGAGCGAGATCGACAGCGTTATCTGCAAATCGAGCTTTGCCAGCTCGTCTATCTTATCCACCAGTCCACAGGTCGACAGCGAGATATGTCGGCTGCCGATATTCAGCCCCTCCGGATCTCCGACGAGCTTTAAGAACTTCACGACGTTATCGTAGTTGTCGAGCGGCTCGCCGATTCCCATCATTACTATATTCGATATCCGCTCGCCCATATCGTTCTGAGCGGCGATGACCTGCCCGAGCAGCTCGGACGGCAGCAGCTTTCGCACCAGACCGCCGATTGTCGACGCGCAGAATTTGCAGCCCATAGGACAGCCTACCTCGCTCGAGATGCAGATCGTGTTGCCGTGCTTGTAGCGCATAAAGACGCTCTCGATCACATTCCCGTCCCAGAGCCCGAAAAGATATTTCACCGTCCCGTCCAATTTCGAGACGAGCTTCTGCTCGACAGTCGGCAGATTGACGACGGCGCGTTCGGCGACAGTCTCGCGGAGCTTTTTCGACAGGTTGGTCATGCCGTCGAGCCCGACTCCCCGGTGCATCCACGAGAAGATCTGCTTTGCGCGGTATTTCGGCTCGCCTATATCCGCGAGAAAATTCTCGAGCTCGGGAATGTCGAGCGACAGAAGATCGGTCTTACCGTTGATTTTGTACATCAGCTTTTTTTCCTTAACAATGAGATGAAAAATCCGTCGGTACCCTGCTCCTGCGGCAGAAGCGTCAGCATACCGCGCTCCGAGTGAAGCTCGCCAAATCCGAACTCGAGCGGCTCAAAGGAGCTGTTCCCGGCAAGGAATCGTTTCACGACGCTCTGATTCTCGTCGGGGTTCAGCGTACAGGTCGAGTAGCAGAGCCGTCCGCCCGGCTTTAAGTAGCGCGCGCAGTTTGAGAGTATCGAGTACTGCACCTCGGGCAGTCTGGAATACTCGGCGGCGGATTTGTAGCGTATCTCGGGCTTCTTCGCGATGACTCCGAGACCCGAGCAGGGCGCGTCGCAGATCAGAGCGTCGGCGGTCTCGGCGAGAGCTTCGTCAAATACCGCGCCGTTCTTCTCGCCCGCTTCGATAATATCTATCCCGAGCCGCTTCGCTCCCGACATAATGAGCGAGAGCTTGTTTTTGTGCAGGTCGAACGCGAGAATTTTCCCCCGGTTCTCCATCAACATCGCCGCCGAGAAGCTCTTTCCTCCCGGGCAGGCGCAGGCGTCGATGATTACCTCGCCCGGCTTCGGATTGAGAGCCATCGCGGCTATCTGCGACGCCTCGTCCTGTATAAAGACGTATCCGCCCGAAATAAGTTCCGTGATTTTCTCCGGAATCGAGCGGTTTTTTAATTTTATCCCGGACGGTGAGAGCCCTGTCGGCTCGGCGGGGATATTATCCTTGGCAAGCCCGGCTAAAAGCTCCTCCCGCGTGAGCTTAAGTGTGTTCACTCTGAGCGTCACCGGCGGCTGAGTCTCGAACGCCGCGAGAATCGGCTCCGCGCCGTAATTTTCGAGCGTCCGGACGATATCCTCTCCGCAGGAATAGCGCACCGAGAGGTATTTCGTATAGTCGCTTTTGTCCGGATATGGCAGATTGTCCTTTGAGTACCTGCGACCGAACTCGCGCAGCAGGGCGTTCACAAAGGACGCCGAGCGCGGCTTGACCGCCTTGATGAGCGCGACGCTCTCGTTTACGGCGGCGCTGTCGGGAACGCGGTCGAGCCAGATGAGCTGATACAGCCCCATCCGTGTCGCTGTCAGCACCTCCGCGTCGAGAGCTTCGAGCGGCTTTGATGAGAGACGCGAGATTATATAGTCGAGCGTCAGCTTACGCTCGATAACGCCGTAGACCAGCGCGGTGTAGAGCCGTTTGTCGGCGTCGGAGAGCTTATTTCTGCGTATCGACGAGTCGATTTCGAGATTTGAGTAGCTTTTATCGCGCTCGCAGCGCATCAGCGACGAAAAGGCGAGACTGCGCGCGCTCTGTTTGTTATCGGTCATTTTTTCTGTTGTTGCCGCGTCCCGCGACGATGATGAACAGCCTGAGCAGGTTCGCGAGCGATACCGCCAGCGCCGCGACATAGGTCAGCGCAGCCGCTCTCAGCACTCTTTTAGCGCTGCCGAGGTTCTCGCCCGAAAGTCCGTTTGCTTCAAGCGCTTTCAGCGCTCTGCCCGAGGCGTCGAACTCCACCGGCAGCGTCACGAGCTGAAAGAGCGTCGAAAGTCCGAAGGCTATCACTCCCGCCATAGCGAGCGGTCTTATAGAGAGGAATATTCCAAGCAGAATCAGCGGCATCGCAAGGTTCGAGCCGATCTGCGTCACCGGGATTATCGCCGAGCGCAGCTTCATCGGCGTATAGCCGACCGCGTGCTGTACCGCGTGTCCAGCCTCGTGAGCCGCGACTCCGACCGCCGCGGCTGTGGCTTTGTCGTATACGTTGTCAGAGAGATAGATCGTGTTGTCGCTCGGATTGTAGTGGTCGGTCAGCTCGCCCGAGACTCTCGCGATTCCGACCGAGTAGAGACCGTTTGCGTCGAGTATCCGTCTCGCGCTGTCAAAGCCGGTCATGCCGCCCGAGGAGGTCTTTGAATACTTCGCAAAGGTCGTCTTGACGTTCATCTGCGCCCAGAGCGCGAACAGCACGCAGGGCAGCACGAGGACTATATACAGATAATCAATTCCGTAAAACACCTTTCAGCATCCTTTCAAAACAGCTAAATTCAGCGGGAATATCTGGTGAGCCGGTCGCCGAGGTCGATCTTCCTGCCGTTGATATAGTCGGAGGAGTTCATTCTTCCCTTTCCCTCGGGCAGGACGCGGGTTATATAGACCGAGCCCTCGCGGCAGGCGACCTCGATGCGGTTGTTTTTAGCGTCGCACTTCATGACCTCGCCGGGATTCTTATGCGGAGTGAAGTAGTCGGCTATCTCGGACGCGACGAGCTTGAGCGCTCTGCCGTCCTGCGACACGACCGCCAGCGGAAAGGGCGACAGACCTCTTATCCTGTTGTGAACATTCAAGGCGGCGTCGTCAAAGTCGAGCTCGCAGTCGGCGTTCTCGATCTTAGCGGCGTAGGTCGACTTGAGATCGTCCTGCTTTTCGCGCTTCGATCTGCCGTTTTCGATGTCCTCGACCGTCTCGACGAGCAGCTTTGCTCCGGCTTCGGCGAGCTTGTCGTGCAGAGCCTCGAAATCGTCGTTCGGCTCTATCGGAACGACAGTCTTTGCGAGCATATCTCCGGTGTCGATGCCCTCAGCCATATACATGATCGTGACGCCGGTCTCGCGCTCGCCGTCGATGATAGCGCGCTGGATAGGCGCGGCTCCGCGGTATTTCGGCAGCAGCGAGCCGTGGACGTTAATGCAGCCGAGCCTCGGGTAATCGAGAATGTTAGAGGGCAGTATCTTTCCGTAAGCCGCGACGATTATCATGTCCGGCGCGAGAGATTTTATAAGCTCAAAGGTCTCGTCGTCTCTGAGCGTTTTCGGCTGATAGACCGTAAGCCCGTGCTCGAGCGCGCAGACCTTGACCGCCGACGGCGTGAGCTTGAGCTTTCTTCCCTGCGGCATATCGGGCTTTGTGAACACTCCGACGATATCCGCGCCCGCCTTTACAAGCGCTTCAAGCGAGACCGCCGCGAAATCCGGCGTTCCCATGAAAAGTATCCTTGACTTCATTTTACAGAAAATTCCTTTCAAAGCGGCGATCAGCCCTCGACCTCCTCGGGGTCGAGCATCCTGACCGCGTTGTCGGTGAAAAGTATGCCGTCGAGATGGTCGATCTCGTGGCAGAACGCGCGCGCCGTGAGCCCCGAGCCGGTGACTGTATATTCCTTTCCGTCAAGCCCCGACGCGCGGACGGTGACGGTCATCGGACGGTCGGTCACGCCCCACTTTCCGGGCAGAGAAAGACAGCCCTCGGTCTCCTGCTGTCTGCCCTCGCGCCTGATTATCTCTGGGTTTATCATAATAAAGGGCTTGTTCTCCTCGACCTCGACGACGACAATGCGGCGGAGCTTTCCGACCTGCACAGCGGCGAGTCCGCAGCCGTTGGCGGCTCTCATCGTCTCGAGCATATCTGCGGCGAGCTGCCTGATGCGCTCGTCTACTACGGTTATCGGACGGCTCTTTTTGCGGAGAATCGGGTCGCCCTCTTTTACTATGTTCAGCTTTGCCATAAAATTTTTCCTTTCATCATACCGAATTTGGGTTGACGTCGGCTCCCACCGACGCCTTTGCCTTTGAAAATTCCGCGAGCAGCTGTCTCACGAGCGCGCGCAGACGCTTGTTTGCGGCGCATTTCAATAATATTCTCATGCGGTAAATGTTGTTTACCTTATATACGGGCGCTTCCATCGGTCCGAATATATATGCCGGAATGTCGCTGTAGTCGGTTTTAAGAAGCTCGCGCAGCCGCGCGTCGAGCTTCAGCGACGTATCGAGTACCGCCGGTTCGTCCTCTCCGCTCACCGAGAGCAGCACGAAATCGCAGAACGGCGGGAAAACGAGCTGTCTGCGCAGCTTGATCGCGCCGTCGAAAAAGCTCTCGTAGTCCTGTTTTGCCGAGAGGACTATCGTGTCGTTATCCGGCGAGTAGGTCTGAAGAACCGCGCGTCCGGGCTTTTTTCCGCGTCCGGCTCTGCCGATGACCTGAGTCAGCAGATCGAAGGTGCGCTCGGTCGCACGGAAATCGTCGAGATAGAGCGCGGCGTCGGCGTTCACAACTCCGACCAGCGTAACGTCCGGGAAGTTGTGACCTTTCGTGACCATCTGCGTTCCGATTAGTATATCCGCTTCATGCCGACGGAAAGCCGAGAGTATCGCCTCATGCGAGAACTTCCCTGTCGCCGCGTCCGCGTCCATTCTGAGAATCCTCGCCGACGGATACTGAGACGCGAGCTCGTCGGCGACGAGCTGCGTTCCGAAGCCCTTGCGGCTCAGATGCTCCGAGCCGCAGGACGGGCATTTGTCGGGCAGCTCGGTCGTATAGCCGCAGTAGTGGCATTTGAGCAGTTCGCCGTCCCGGTCGCGGTGGTAGGTCAGCGAGACCGAGCAGTTGGGACATTCGATGACCTCGCCGCACATCTTGCAGCTGACGAAGTTATTATACCCTCTCCTGCCGACAAAAAGTATCGACTGGTCTCCCGACGCCAGATTTTTCTCAAGCTCGCCGCGCAGAACCTCTCCGAGCGGCGAGACGTTGCCCTTTGAGGTGTCCTTGCGCAGGTCGGCGATGATCACCTCCGGCAGCACCGCTCCGCCATAGCGCTCTTTCAGCGTCACGAGCGTATAGACCCCGCTCGCCGCTTTCTGATATGACTCGAGCGAGGGCGTCGCCGACGCGAGGAGCATCAGCGCGCCGTCCTTTGCGCATCTCCAGCGAGCGATATCGCGGGCGTGGTATTTCGGGTTCATATCGGACTTGTAGGTGTGCTCCTGCTCCTCGTCGATGACTATCATCCCGAGGTTGTCGAGCGGCGCGAAAACCGCCGAGCGCGTGCCTATAACGACGTCGACCTCATGCGCTCGTATGCGCTTCCAAGCGTCGAGCCGCTCGCCCTCCGAAAGCCCCGAGTGTATGACCGCGACTCTCTCTCCGAAATAGCCGCAGAACAGATCGACCGTCTGCCCGGTCAGCGATATCTCGGGGACTAAGAGTATCACCGTCCGCCCGGACTCTATCACGCTGTCGATGACAGCCTTTATTACCCGCGTCTTGCCGCTGCCGGTGACTCCGTGCAGCAGAGCCGCGCAGGGCTTTTTCGACGCCGCAAGCGCTGCGAGCCGCTCGAAAGCCGCCGTCTGCTCGTCCGAAAGCGAGTTGGGATCGTCGATCTTTCCGCGTCCGGCGTAAGGGTTGCGGTATATCTCCTTTTCGCGAAAGGCGACTATTCCCTTTATAGCGAGGTTCTTCAGCGTCGCCGGCGAGAGCTTATAGCTCTCTTTCAGCTCCGACGCCGAGCGCTCGCCGCCGGTCAGAGCCTCGACCGCGCGACGCTCGGCGCTGCCGAGCCGCAGTCCGGCTATCTGCTCCGCGCTCTGCGTCAGACGATAAAAACGCTCGACCGGGTCGCGCTTAGCGCGGTACAGCGAGGCCATGATACCGGCGGGTATCATGGTCTGCACAGCTTCTCCGGTCGAGCAGAAGGTACGCTCGCAAAGGAATTCGCACAGACCGAGCAGCTCCTCCGTCAGGGAAAAGCGGTCGTCTGCCAGAGCCTCGAGCGGTTTGAGCCGGTCGTATCCGGAGCTGTCCGCAAGCCCGACGACAAGCGCCGTCCGGCGTTTCGCGGCTCCGAAAGGAACTGCCGCCAGCGAGCCGGGCTTTACCCGTCCGATGAGCTCCGGCGGGATAGAGTAGTCGTAGACCCTGTCCGCCGACGCGGGAAGCTCGAGTATCCTGACTCTCGCAACGCTAAGCGTCGGCTCAGTCATCTATGTCGGGTTCTTCGCGAAGATTGATCGTAGCGTCGTTTATCCTGTACTCGCCCTGATAGAGACGGTTGATCGCGTTCTTGACCGCCTTTTCGTCGCGGATGTCGCGCTTTATCATCGAAGCGAGAGACTTGTCGGTCTCCTTGTTGGCGATGAGCTTTTCAGCCTGCTCACGCTGACGGACGTATTCGTCGGTGACCATTCTCGCGCACTTGGCGGTGGCGATGCAGAGTATATAGCGGTTGTATTTTCCGTTCTGGGAGAGTTCTTCTACCGAAGGATAGATCATAATTTATTACCTCACTTTGGTTAAATCAGAAATTCATTTGCTTTCGTAAAATTTTTCTGCGAAGCCGGGGTTTCGCAGAGTCCGGCAGCGCTCGGCGGCGATTATGGAGAGTATCCTGCCCGCGGTCGCGTCGAGCTTTCCGTCCTCGTTTACGACGATATAGTCGTACTCGCCGAGCATCGCCAGCTCGTCGCGGGCGGTCGCGAGACGCTTTTGTATCGTCTCCTCGGGGACGTCGTCGCCTCTGCCGCGAAGTCTGCGCTCAAGGGTCTGAAAGTCGGGCGGAGCTATCATCACGAGCACCGCCTCGGGAAAGCGCTTCTTGATGTTCATCGCGCCGTGGACGTCGATTTCGAGTATGAGATTCACGCCCGACGCAATGCGCTCTGAGACCTCGCTTTTCGGAGTTCCGTAGTAGTTTCCGTTGTATTCGTTGTATTCGAGAAATTCATCCTCGGAGAGGAGTCCCTCGAATTTTTCCCGGGTCATGAAGTGATAGCTGACGCCGTCGGTCTCGCCTGCGCGCGGAGCTCTC
>CACXED010000322.1 GCA_902766575.1 uncultured Ruminococcus sp.
TGCCCGGCTCGGGATATGTGTCGGCGTCGGGGATGAACATCCGCGACAGTCTGCCGGATTACCTTTCGGGATACACTGAAGCCGCGCGCTCCTCCGACGGCTCGGCGATCCTTTACGCAAGACCGAACGATACAGGTGAGACCGACGATCCGCTGATCATCAAATGGACCTTCGGAACGATCAGCTTCACGCCAGAAAAAATCAGTCTTGGCAACGACCCGCGGCTCGGGACCGCGGATCTGAACGGAGACGGGATCAACGATCTTATTTTGTACTACAGCGATGTAATAAAACTCGGCTCCGACGGTAAAGCCGGATTTACCGAAAGGGTTCAGGTCTTTTACGGCCCGACCGGAGCGAAAAGCTCGTCCGTCGACCCGCTTGCGGATTTCAGGGAAAAAGTCACGGTCACAAGAAACTCGGACGGCGGCTGGACGCTGTCGGGTGAGTTCGGCGACTACATCTATACCGCAGATGAAAGCTGCGACGAGCTTTACATCGGCAGATATACCGAATGTCGGATCATAGAAAACCGCATCGCCGCGTTGATCTCGTTCAGTCACCCGCTGAGAACCTCGGATACCCGCGCGATACTTATCTACAAAAGCTCCGGAAACGAGATGAAGCTCGAGAGCATATTCTTCATGAGCGAAAAAGACCTGAAAGCCGCTTCCGACGGGGATATCGAGCTCTGGCGCATCGGCGAGCGGAAATTCATGCTCACGGGCGACGGGCTTTACGGCGAGTTCGAGACCGACAGCCTCTGCGTCACCGATCCCGACTCCGATTACCGCCCCAGAATCGAATACGGAGACTTTGACAGCGACGGCAGGAGTGACGCCGCGGTGATTTTCACGTCTGATCACGACGATAATCACCGTACCGAGGAGCTTCGCGTCGTGACCTCGGGCGGGAAAATATATAAGGTCGACGCTCCTGCCGACGCAAAAGGGCTTTTCACTGTCGAACAAAAGGACGGCGGCTGGCGCTTCTCAAGCAAATTCGGGAGCTTTGACGTCGCTTCGGCTAAAGTCTCCGGCGACGAGGAGCAGTCTGACATAGAGCCGGATCTGACGCGGGATTTCAGGTATCGCGCCGACGGGGACAGCATTGTCTGCGAGCTGAGCATACTCTGCGGCGGCTCTGAGGAGATTTTCAGCGGCACCTCGCTGAGGCTTATCTACCGGCTCGACGGGATCTTCAAGGTCAAGGAGGCCGAGACGCTCTCGGTAGACTCTCCCGAGCTCACTACCGATTTCAGTTCGATGATGAGACTGTTTTCCGGAATTGAGCGCGAGGGTAAAAAGCGCTCGGATCTCGTCGTAAAGCTCGTCGACCGCGGCTCTCCGACGCTGAGGATAGGCTTTGACGAGGAAGGAACGCCCTATCTTGTCAGCATCAAGGCGAAGGGACAGCTTCTTGTCCCCGAAAGCCCGATGCAGATGGTCGGCAATCTGAGCTTCAATATTTACGAAGCCGGGGATTATCTCGTCGTCGAGCAGCTTTATTACGACTTTGGCAACACCTATATTTTCTATGACGGCGGGATCTTCGGCAACCACTCGGAATACGGTCAGACCGGCGACAGCTATCTGAGCTTCGTCGGCGGCGAGGATGGGCTCTCGTACATAAGGCACTCGATGCGCTACAACTCGGTGGATATGGGACAATACGGTATTTTTACCGTTATCAACCGGATAACCAGCCGCGAGGATTTCTACGACGAGTCCGGGACTGCCGTTATCGAGGACGGAGAACTGGTTCTGACGCCTGACAGGAGCCGCACGATCTCCGACGTCATTGATCTCGACGGGGAGTTTGCAAATCACCGCGGGAGCTTTGACAGCTTTGACAGCATAGACGCCGCGATTGCTCATAACATCCGGGAGCTGACGTCAGCCGAGGTCTCGCGGTTTGAGATGTCGCTGACCTTTACAGAGTTTCTCGCCGAAGTCGAAAAGCTCAGCGGGCGGAGCGGTATTCTCGTCGCGACGATCACCGACGCGAAGAACGCGGTGCTGAAGGTAGAAGCGATAGACTCGTCGGCGTCGCTCACAAAGATCGAGGCCTATGGGCAGACCCTTGAGCTTAAGGCTCCTCTGCCCCTCTCAAACGGCGGGAGCGTCAGTCTTTTGGCTGATGCTCACAAAACTATCGTAAGTCTCGTTTACCCGGACAGAGGTACGGAAAAGTACATTTTCTCCGAAAACGGCATCGAACAAACAGTCGATACCGAATGAAAAAGGAAAGCAGAGCGCTCGTCGCTCTGTTTTTTCTTACTGTATTAAACCGTTTGCGAAAAAATTACTGTAAATTCATAAACTAAACATTAGTAATTTAACACTTTACGGGTTTTGTATGATATAATATCTACATTAAAAAATACATATTCAAAAGGTATGGTAAATCAGAATGCTTGAACTGAAAAATATCGTCAAGGACTATCCCGCGGGCGACAACACCGTGCGCGCGCTCAAGGGGATAGACCTGCAGTTCAGATCGAACGAGTTCGTTTCGATACTCGGTCAGTCGGGCTGCGGCAAGACCACGATGCTCAACATCATCGGCGGACTTGATCAGTACACGAGCGGCGATCTCGTGATCAACGGCGTTTCCACAAAGGATTTCAAGGATCGCGACTGGGATTCCTATCGCAACCACTCGATCGGCTTCGTCTTCCAGTCCTATAATCTGATCTCTCACCAGACGGTGCTCCAGAACGTCGAGCTTGCTCTAAGCCTCTCCGGAGTTCCAAAGGCGGAGCGCAGAGCCCGCGCCAAGAAAGCTCTTGAGCGCGTCGGGCTCGGCAATCAGATCAATAAAAAGCCGAGCGAGATGTCCGGCGGTCAGATGCAGAGAGTCGCGATAGCCCGCGCTATCGTCAACGACCCTGACATAATCCTCGCCGACGAGCCCACCGGAGCGCTTGACAGCGAGACGAGCATACAGGTCATGGATATCCTCAAGGAGATCGCCTCCGACCGGCTTGTTATCATGGTCACGCACAATCCCGATCTTGCGGAAAAATATTCCACCCGCATCGTCCGTATGCTCGACGGAACTATAATCGCCGACTCAGATCCGCTTCGCGAATCCGAGCTTGCCGAGGAGCGCGCTCATGAGGACGAAAAGGCGAAGAAGCTCTTTGAAAAAAAGCCTTCCCTCTCGCCGACCACCTCGTTCGGGCTCTCGCTGAAGAACCTCTTTACAAAAAAGGGACGCACGGCGCTGACCGCCTTTGCGGGAAGCATAGGAATTATCGGTATCGCGCTGATCTCGGCGGTGTCTCAGGGCACGACGAACTACATCGACGCGGTTCAGGAGGATACGCTCTCGTCATATCCGCTGACGCTCGAGTCGAATCACGTTGATCTCTCCTCGCTGATGCAGACCTTCATCGACTCGGCAAAAGCCACCGAGGCGCACGAAAAGGACGCGGTCTATCAGAAACCGGCGCTCTACGAGATGGTCAACGCGATGAGCAATATCGACGCGCGGAAGAACGACCTCGCCGCTTTCAAGAAATATCTCGAAAATCAGCTCGAGGACGAGGAATCCGCGCTCTCGTCGGCACTGAGCGGCGTCAAATATTCGTATGATCTCGATCTGCTCGTCTATACGAAAAATGTCGACGGAAAGATAGTCCATTCGGATATGCAGGATCTCATGACCGACGTCATGGTGAAATATCTCGGCTCGTCGATGGCGGCTCTTGCCGAGAGCAGCTCGCAGATGAGCAGTATGTCGTCTATGCTCGGGATGGGCTCCGCCGGAACATGGCAGGAGATGCTCCCCGGTCTTGACGGCGAGGTCATCAGCCCGATCATTAAAAAGCAGTACGATCTCGTCTACGGCGACTGGCCGAGCGAATACAACGAGGTCGTCCTCGTACTCGACAAGAACAACGAGATCGCCGACATGACGCTCTACGCGCTGGGACTCAAATCCGAGGACGATATCAACGCGATTGCCGAAGCGGCTGTCAGCCACGAGTCGATCGAGTACGGCACCGAGAGCTGGAGCTATGAGGATATCTGCAATACCGAGTACCGGATCATTTTAAGCCCCGACTGCTATCAGAAGGACGAGTCGACCGGGCTCTACACCGATCTGCGCGAGAGCTCGGCCGGACTCAAGTATCTCTACGACAACGGCATACCGCTCAAGGTCACCGGCATCATCCGTCCCAACGAGGACGCGGTGTCGGCTATGCTCAGCGGCGCTATCTGCTACACCTCCAAGCTGACCGACTATGTGGTCGAGAATTCCAAGAATTCCGACGCGATAAAGGCTCAGCTCGCCGACCGGAACGTCGATATCTTCACCGGACTTGATTTCAAGGACGGCGAAAGCAGCAGCGAGAGCGGCAAGGCAGAGGTATTCCGCCGTCGTCTTGAGGAGCTCGACACTGCCGGAAAGGCTGAAATGTACAGGTTGCTCATGTGCATCCCCTCCGACGAGATACTTTCGGCTCAGGTCGCTCAGATCGTCGGCCCGATGACCCGCGAGGACATGGAGTCGGCGATAGTCACGGCTATGGCTGAACAGACCGGCATGAGTCAGGACACGATCGCAAGCTATATAGCCGCTATGAGCGACGATGAGCTCCGCGGCTACATCTCCGAGTCTGTCGCCGAGCAGGTCAAGGCTCAGTACGCCGCTCAGGTGCTGACCGAGCTCGCCGCCGTTCCCGAGGAACAGCTCGCCGCTCTGCTCGACGCCAAAGCCGCCGGGCTCACCGACGAGGACTGCGCCAAATATTACGACGAGGTGCTGACCTTCTCGGATTCGAGCTATGAGGAAAATCTCACAAAGCTCGGCTACGTTGAGCTGGACGATCCCTCCGCGATCAATCTCTACGCCTCGGGCTTTGAGGACAAGGACACAATCGTCGACGCGATAGCCGACTACAA
>CACXED010000323.1 GCA_902766575.1 uncultured Ruminococcus sp.
AGATGTGCCGCGCAGTCGGGGTTATCGGCAGACTCGTCGCGCCAGCCGCTCCAGAGCGTCTCCTCGTTGAACTGGAGCTCCTCGGTGCCGACCCTGCCGAAGATCATCGCTCCGAGCCGTCCGTTTCCGATCGGCAGCGCTTCTGTCCATTCGGTTGCCGGAGCTCTGTAAAAAAGCCTTGTGTTTTTCATATGTTTCCCTTTCGGTCATTATATTCGTGAACCGATATCAGTATAGCATCAAAAAGGAAATAAGTCAATAACAAAGAGGAAAATCTGACGATCTTCCTCTTTTCTATATTCAGTTCAAAAGCGCGACGTTCAGCAAAAACAGCCCGAACGCTATCGGGATCTGCAATCCGAGCAGCGTCAGCAGAACGCCGGTCAGCTTCAGAGCCGAGGGCTTCACCCGGCGCGCAGCCATCGACGCCGCGAGATAGACAATTACGGCTCCGCATCCGATCAGCACGGCTCCGATTGCCGACTCCGCGGTGATCAGCGCTGCGAGCGCGTAGATCATCGAAGCGGACGCCTCGACGATCGGATAGCGCGGGCTGATCGGCGCTCTGCAATATCGGCAGCGCCCTCTGAGCAGCAGATAGGATATCACCGGGATCTGATCGTGAAGCGGCAGCTTATGCCGGCAGACCGGACAGTAGCAGCTGTTGTCAGACACGGCAAGCTCTGAGCGCAGGCGATATTCGAGCGTATTAGCGCAGCAGCCGATCACCAGCCCGAAAGCGGCGGAAAAAAGCGTCCGGAGCAGCAGATATTTCATCCCGTTCACTTTTTGTCAGGACAGCTTGTGTCCACATTCGGTGCAGAATTTCGCGCCCTCCTCGAGCTCGCAGCCGCAGGCGGGACAGCGCGAGGACGATTTCTCCTCCGGCGCGGCTTCGGTCGGAGCGGTCGGAGCCGCTGACTCCGGTTCAGGATTTTCCTCCGGCTTTTCGTTCGGATCCGGCGGCAGAGCCTCGGTCTTTCCGTCGGATTCTTCTCCGTTCTGAGCCGTCCTGACCCGCTCCTTCCGGACTCTGACGATAAGCAGCACCGCGATCACCGCCGCCGCGATACCCAGAATCAGCATCAGCCAATAGTATCGATAGAACCTCGCGAGAGCCGAGTCGTTGAACAGCAGCTTCGTTCCGCTGATCCCGATCCGCCAGAATATTCCGACGGCGATGAATATCACCGACAGGATCGACGCGATAACGGCTGCGGGCAGACTTGATTTTTTCGTTTGATTGGTTTCTGACATAATTATGACCATGCCTTTCGCAGTAACTTACAGTTTTGCGGCGGTTTTGAAAGACGGCTTGCCCGGATTTCAAAATTCACGGCCTCCTGTCGTGAAAGATACAAAACTGTGGAGTCTGAAAATTTATTTTCAGACTTATCGCGTGTCGGAGCCGCCGATCTGCCTGAAGCAGTCGTATCTCGGCGGAACGCCCTCCTCGAGCGCGATCTCGTCGTATGAGACGCCGACGTCATAATCGCTCTCGGCGACAGCGTCGGTGGTGTTGACCTCAACGCTCAGGTGGCGCGAATATTCGTCAGGCTGAGTGTCCGCCTTGAATTCGATGATATAGTCGTTAGTCATATACTGTCCGATCGAAGAATAGACCTCAGACAACATTCCCGACGAGTCGGCGGATACATATTTTCCTCCGGTCTGATCGGCGATGTAGCTCAGATATTTGGTGTCCGCGCCGCCGAAACCGATGGTGTAGACGTAGATATTATTCATCCGCAGGGTCTCGAGCGCCGCGTCGATGCCTGCCGTATCTCCGTCGCAGCCGTCCGAGAGCAGGATTATCACCTTTCGCCCGTCGGTTCCGATGAGCTGATCTCCCGCAAGCCTGAGTCCCGACTGTATGCTGGTTCCGCCCTCGGCTAAGATCGTGTCGACGCCGATCAGAAGCTCGGTGCGGTTCTTGCTAAGCGGCGCTACGAGCTCGGCGTAGGAATCGAATTTGACCAGTCCGACGTCGATCCCGGCGTCCAGACTCTTGACAAAGCTGATCACGGCCGCTTTTGTGTCGGACATCGGCTTTCCGCCCATGCTTCCGCTGTGGTCGACGACCAGCATCAGCGAGAGCCTGTCTGACTTTTCGACCTTGGCGATATCGAGCAGGGTCAGACGGTTGACCTTATCGTCCATGTCAAACAGCCTGAAATTCTTCGCCTTAAGCGTCCGCCCGTCGTCGGATGCGACGTTGACAGTCACCCGGACGGTCGGAAAATCGGTGGTGTCGATGCTCCGGATTATCAGCCCGTGGAAAAGCTGATCGAGCACGTCCATTAAAAAGTCGTAAAAGGTTGAGTTGAGATACTCAGACTGATATCGGCTGACGTCGGAATTTATCAGGTTCAGCAGAGACGCCGCCTGTTTCCAGTGACGCGAGATCAGCTCTGTGCCGTAGTAGCTTCCGTAATATTTCCGGTAACCGTTGACGATCGAGCTTATCGCCATCGCCGTCGGCTCGTCCGAGCTGCTCGTGTCGGATAGCAGTCCGACCAGCTGATCCCGCGACTTGGTGCTGTCCCCGGCGAGGAAGCAGAGGTAGGCAAGCTCGAGCTTATATGCCGAGCTTCTGCGCTCCGAAGCGGGAGTTGTGGTCTCGATGAAGTTGATCGCGCGCTTTACCGGCGACGCCGAGATCTGACGGCTCAGCTCAAGGCGTTTGGTCTCGAGCTCGGAGATCCTGTTTTCGAGCTTCTGCCGCTTTTTCGGATCCTCCTCGTCGGCGTATTCGTTCTTAAGCGAATAGTAATCGGTATCGAGATCTGCGAGCTGTTCGCTCAGCTTTATTAGCTCCGGGCTGTCGCCTGTCTGCGAGCCGATCTGTCCGGTCGCCGCCAGATTTGCGATCAGAGCGCGGTTTTCAAAGCTCTGATCCTCACGGAACAGCTCCTCGGCAAGTCCGTAGGCCTCCCCGTAGTCCGCGCCGTCGATGGCAAAGACGGTCCGCAGCTTTTTCGACAGCGTAGTGTCGATGCTCTCAAAGGTCTGCTGTGCGACGTCGCTGTAATTGCCCGAAAGCATATCGGTCATAGCCTGAAGCTCCGTGCCGCTCTTTTTGACCTTGATCGTGTCCTGCACCCGTCCGAGCAGACCGAGCAGAGCCGTCCGGGTCTCGTCGTCGAGCGTATAAACGAACTGGGAATCGTATCCGCCGCTGACCGTCTCTGTCCCGGAGAGCTTTTCCGAAAGCAGCTCGCGGGTGTCCCTTAGAATCGGAGCGGTCGTATTTTCAAGATAGACGTCGGCCTCAGCGACCGCGGTCTCAAAATCGGCAAGAAAGCCGTCAGCCAGAACGATCAGCTCCCGGGAGGTGATGTTCTCGCCGGTCTGATCGCATTTAAGCGCCAGTTCCCTGCCCTGCACGTAGTCGCCGAGCTCGATGAGCTTTGACGCGACGTAATTCTGCTGGTCGATGAGCGTTCGTCTGCGGCTGCTCCTTACCGCGGCTGGGATCGCGACAGCGGCGGCGCAGATCACAACGACGGCGGCGACAGCGATGATCAGTATTTTTTTCGTTTTTCCGAGCTTGTTTTTCATTCTGCCGCCTCCTTTACGAATCAGCGCCGAGCTCAAGCAGATCGAGGTCGATCCTCTGAAGCCGCGGATAGATATCGCGCACCGCGTCGGCGTCGGTCAGCGGATTGCCTCGCAGCATCAGCACGCGCAGAGAATCGAGCTTTGAAACTGCCGTCAGTTTCTCAACCCGGTTGTTGTACATCCAGAGCTCCTCAAGCGACGAAAGCGCGGCGAGAGAGCTGATATCGGACACCCTGTTGTCCGAGAAGTCGAGATATTCAAGCGAAGTCAGCTTTGCCGCCGGGCTGACGTCCGAGACGCGGTTGCCCCAGAGACTCAGCGTCGTGAGATTCTTAAGCCCGCCGAGGTCTGAGATATCGTCGATGAGATTCCAGCCGAGGCAGAGCGATTCAAGCCCGGTGAGCCCGGACAGCTCCGGAAGATCGGTGCTGTCAAGCCCGTCGTCGATCAGCGAAAGCCGCTTCACCGATCCGAGCTTCGCCGCGCCGCTGATGTCGAGCTGCGGCTGATATGCGATAACGACCGTCTCAAGGTAGGGCATATTCAAAAGATCGTCGAGGGTCGTCAGGCTTCCGGTGCGGTTGGAGAGATATTTCACGCCGTTTATCGAACAGCCGTCCGATTCAAAATAGATGCTCGCCGAGCTGTCTGTCGAATAATAGAAGCTGCCGATGATATACAGCTCGGTGATCTGCGCGATATCGTCGTTATAGATCGGCTGCGAGCCGCCGATGCCGAGCTGACCTCTCACGATAGACTCGATCACATCGGATTTTATATCGACCACTTCGTCGGCTATCTTAAGATTATATTTTCCGACCGTGACCTCGCTCAGAAAGCCGGAGGAGTTCATCGCCGCGCAGCGCAGCTCGGTCTCGCCGTTTTTCAGGATCAGCGGCGATTCGTAGAGCGTCGAGGACGAGTCGGGATCGCTGCCGTCGAGGGTATAATAGACGTCCATCGGCGTTTCGGTGGAGATCTCGACGCGGACGCGCTCGGTGTATTCGCCCGAGGGCAGACTGAGCGTCGGCGCGTCGGGATGGGTCAGGGTATACAGATCCTCAATTTCTTTCTTTTTGACCTTGGACGCCGCGGCGTCGATCAGCTCCTGAGCCTCGTCGAGCTTGCCCTCGCGGATATAGAGCTCGGACAGGCGGCGATAGACCTCGGCGTTTTTCGGATTATTGTCGAGCATTGTCTGATAGATCGCCTCGGCGTAGTCGGTATACTGGTTAAGTTCATAACATTCGGCGAGTCCGAGATTTGCAGCCTCGCTGCGCTTGTCTATCTTCAGCGCCTGCTGGTAGCTGGCGATCGCCTGCACGTAGTTGAGCTCCGAGAGATAGCGGTTGCCCTCCTCGATATAGCTTTTCGCAAGACTTAACTTATTCCATCGGTTAACGCCGAGGATTGCTCCGATCAGCGCCAGCACTACCAGCGGAATACAGATCACCAGCAGCTTATGCTTTTTCCAAATATCTTTCATAAAGCCGTTCCTTTGATTTCAGTCTCCGTTTTCTATGCTTTTCAGAAGTCTGCGCCGTCTTGCGCGGAAAACCGGAACCAAGATAATTATCAGCAGCAGGCTGACGCCCATCCCGGCGAGACCTCCGTAAAAGAGTAAATTTTCCATATCTTACCTCGTTAAAGTGCTGATTCAGTTATCGAGCCAGCCCTTGTCCAGAACCTCTTTGCGGACTCGGTCGAGATAGTCCATCTCGATGTCCTGCTCGGTACGGGTCTTTGCGTCGTAGAGCTCGCGGCAGGCCTTGAAATAGCCGTCAAAGACCTGATAATCGCGCTCTCCGGCTGACAGAGACGCCTGATATTCGATCTCCATGAACGCCAGCCGCTTATAGATCTCATAGCTGTCGGGATATTTGACCGCAGCGGTAAGCAGACCCTCGCGGGCTTCGTCAAAGCGCTTCAGGCTCTGCAGGCAGACCGCCCTGCTCAGATGATCGGTCAGAGTCGCGTAGTTTGCCGCTATGACCTCGTCGAGCGCCTTGACCGCGCGCTCGGTGTAGCTCTGATCGCCGGTGAAAGCTCCGCCGTCGATCGCGGTCTGCGCCAGACGCTCGAGCACCGGCAGACGATACGCGCCGTCGAGCCGATCGGCAAGCGCCGAAAGCAGCTCGCAGCGCTCAGAGTAGCTCTGTGCCGATTCGCCCTGAGCTGCCATCGCTTCGTCGAGCTTTATTCCGGCGCGAACCGCCGTCATTCCCTCGGGAGCCTTGTCAAGACATAGCCGAAGCTCCTCGGCGGCTGCTGTGAAGTCGCCCTTTGCGAGATCGAGCTCGCCCTCGAGCAGCAGCAGACTGATATCGTCAAGTCCGAGGGCCCGCGCCTGCTTGAGACACTCCTCGGCGCGGTCGATCTCGCCGCAGTTCGCAAGCGCGATGCCGTAATCGCGGAATACCTGCGCGCTGTCTCCATCGAGCAGTATCGACATGGCGAACGCTTCGGCGGCCGAGCTGTAATCCCCGGTCTCAAGCCGGCAGCAGCCCTTGATATAGTAGGCTCCGGCGAGCTGAGAATCGTCCGGCGTGAGCACTCCCGAGATCAGCTCGCTGTCGACAAGCTCTATCGCCTCCTGATAGCTGCCCGAAAGATACAGCCGGTCGGCTTCTTCGAGCAGGCTGTCAAAGCGCGAGGTCAGCTTCATTTTCGAGCCGGTATAGGCGGCGACCGCGCTGACAGCGAATACGGCGGTCAGCAGAACGACCGTGAAATCCTGCAGAAAACGCATACGCTTGAAGCGGCGGTTGGATTTTGCAAGCTTAGTCATCGCTTTCAGCATTTCGCCCGCCGTCTTGAAGCGCTTTTTCGGATCCTGCTCCATGCCGTGCATTATGATGTCGGCAAAGGCTTCGGAGACCGACGGGTTCAGCTTATCCACCGGCTTCTGAGTCATATAGCAGGGCTCGGGCTTGTGTCCGGTCAGCAGGTGATACATCGTGGCGCAGGCGCTGTAGATATCGCTGCGCGCGTCGACGCGGAGCTTTGTCCCGTATTTGCGAACCATATCTGCGGCGGGCCCGCTGAGCATTTTCTCCGGCTTCTTCGGTCGTGACGCGGGCTGAACCGTCCGCTTCTCTGTTCTGACCGGAGAAGCGGAGATATCGTCTATCATCGTCCGATCCGCGCTTGAGGACTTGAGCCCGGTGATCATCGTCCGGTCGGGATCGTCGATCATCGTCCGATCTGCGTCGGAGGAGTTGAGTTCGGTGATCATCGTCCGGTCGGGATCGTCGATCATTGTCCGGTCGTCAGCCGCCGGAGCAGCGGGCCGGGTCTGAACGGCGGCAGGCTTGGCTTCGGATCTGAGCCTTACGCGTCTCAGCTCGGTACAGATATACTGCTCCACCGGAGCGTAGCCCGGAGTGTAGCCGATAGCTTCGTCGAACTTACCGTCCTGCGTCACCGAAATGTTGAAGTCGATGAGACAGATGTCGTTCCCGGGCGTCAGCATGATGTTCGCCGGCTTGATATCGCTGTGTATGACCTGTGCCTCCGAGGTGTGCATATAATCGAGCACCTCGGCGAGTTGACGGGTCCAGCGGACGACCTGCTTTTCGGTAAAGGTCTCGCCACGGTCGAGCAGCTCCTGAAACGAGCTGCCCTCGATGAACTCCATCACCGTGTAGATCTCGTTCCCGTACCGCCAGAAATCGAGCACCCTCGGCAGATAGGTGTGCTTCAGACTCGTCAGGATTTCTATCTCGCGGTCGATGCCTATGACGCCCACATGGTCGCTGCGGATCTTCTTGAGCACCACCTTCTGCCCGAGACGCCGGTGTATGCCCGAATAGATTATTCCTCCGCCGCCTTTGTTTATCTCGTGGATATCGTCATAGTTTTCGTTCAGCTTTGCCAGAAAATCTGATCTGTCGGTATAATCAATACCGTTTGAAAATTCGGTTGGCATCAGTCTATCTCCGTTTTATAATTCGAGGGTCTGCGCTTTGCGTTCTTCGGCTTTTTGAAGATCACGCCGACCGAAATATTGTCGCGCTCTCCCCGGTCAAGCATCCGGTACGCCGTCTCGGCGCAGAGCTGATCCGCCGGGCGACCGCTCGAGAGCTCCTCGTACATCTCTGCCGCGTCGGCTTCGGTGAAGCGGTGATAGAAGCCGTCCGACGCGAAAAGGAACAGATCTCCGTCGCCCGTCTCTCCGCTGTCCGAGATAAAGCGCAGCTCCTCGCTTTTGCCCATGAAATTATCCAGAAGACTGCGCAGACGGCCGTCGACCATCACCGCGACGCTTGAATCGACGGTGAGCTGACACAGCCCATCCTCTGGCGTGTAGCGGTAGATCCGGCTGTCGCCGACGTTGAGCGTGAAATATCTGTCGTTTTGCAGCAGGATCGCCGTCAGCGTCGTTCCCGAGCGGATTCCGAGACTCCGGATATGCTCGAACAGACCCGAGTTCCACTCCTCCGCGCCGTCCTTTAGATGCGAAAAGCTGATGTCGGGATCAGCCAAGGCGGGGTCTATCCAGCCGCTGACCCGCTCGAACCACTCCGAGACGGCTCCGATCACATAGCCGGAGGAGATCTCTCCGCCATCCAGACCGCCTATGCCGTCGCAGACAACGCCGAGCGCGAATACTCCGCCCGACTTTTCGAGCGCGCGGCAGAAGATCGCGTCCTCGTTGTTCTCCCGGAAATTTCCGCGTCCGGTGTAGCTGCCGATGATCAGTCTTGGGTTATCCTTCATCAGCAGTGTACGCGATAGCGGATCGGCTTGGACTGGACGAACTCGAGCACCGAGCCGTCGGTGAGCGGATATTCGGCGTTGGGAACCAGACGCTGACCGTTCAGCACCGTGAAATAGGTCGAGCCGAGATCGGTGATGACCAGTCCGTCGTCCTTTTTGGTTATGCGCGCGTGATGGCGGCTGATGCCCTTGCAGCTCTCGGGGAACGCGATGTCAAGCCCGGTCGTGTCGGCAGTCGCCCGTCCGATGGTGACATAGGGCTTGCTCATGTCGATGTCGATAGCCTTTGGAACATTCGGGAACATCGAGTCGATCAGCTCGAGATAGACGCGGCCCGAATCGGACAGACCGACGATATTCGTCTCCTCGTCCGCGGCGTCGTTTACCGGATAGGGCTGAGGCTCTGTCTGACAGACAGGCTGAGGCGCGGGTGCTTTATCCGGGCGCGAAGGCTCGGAAGCCGTCTCCTTTTTCTGGAATCCGAACATAGGCTGTTTCTGCGGCTTGGTCTCGGCAGGCTTTTCGGACTTCTTCGGCTGCTTCGGAGCCTTCTTGGGCGAGTTGCCGAACAGGACGTTGAGCGACTCGTTCATTTCGCCGCTGTCGTCTGAGCCTGTCGAGTCGATCTCGTCGGACTGATCGTCGGAGCTATTTTTGCCGTCCGAGCCGTTTTTGCCGAGGAACCAGTCGATAAAACCGCGCTTGCCGCTCTCGGGCTCGGACTTGGCGGGAGCCTTTTTCGGCTCCTCCTTTTTGACCGGAGCCGGCTCCTCGACAGGAGCAGGCTTCACGGTCTCATGCCTTACCGGATTCTGCTGAACCGGAGCGGTACGGGGAGTCTGCCTTGGAGCGGTTTCGGTCGCCGACGTCTTTCCCCGCTCGGTGAGGAACATCTGATAGAGCTCGGACAGCGTGATCCCGCCGTTGCGGAAATAGTGCATGATCGAGATCTGGAACTCGCGGTCGTCGGCGATGTCTATGTAATCGAGTACCGACTCAAAGAAGTCGATGATCTCCTCGTCCTCGTTTTTAAGCGAATATTCGGGCATATACACAAAAAGGAACGAGCCGCTCCGCTTATCGCGCAGTATGTAGCGCGGGTCGATGCAGATATAATGATAGTCGAGGAACCAGTCGCGGCATTTGACAAAGGGAGTCAGCAGATCGAGCGCCAGCTTGATATACGCGGCGCGGGTCATGGATTTTTCAAGGCTGTACTGAAGCGACACCGCGTTTACCAGCTTGTATCGCAGCGACTGACGGTCGTTGAGCGTCTTGATCTGCACCGGCAGCAAAAATTCGGGGCGATCCTCCTGCAGCATCGAAAGCGCGATGGAATCAAATCTGACCGGCTCGTCGAGGGAGATCGTCAGATAATTCGCCTCTGCCGAGGTCTGCACGGAAAAACGGTCGTTCATGGAATTGTTCATATTTATACCTTACCTTTCGCCAAAACTGATAAGTCTGAATATTTATTTTCAGATTCGCGCAGAAATGCGGTCATTCCTCAAAATAATCGAGATGCAGCAGCGCGATCCCGTCCGTGAGCTTCACCTGCGCCACTCCGTTACGGAAGGGCTGAGCGTCCTCGTAAACAGAGTCGATCACAAGCTCTCCGCGCTCGCTGATATAGCCCCACTTCCCGGCGATCTTTACCGCTCCGAGCCTGTTCGAGAAGGAGCGTGCGTCGCTGTACTGATAGTCGATGACGAGGTTCCCGGCGCGGTCGATGTAGCCCCAGAGCCCCTTATCGTTGCAGACGGCGATATAACCGCCGCTCTCGGGAGCCTTGGCGTCGGCAAAACCTGTCTGGCTGAGCTTTTCAAAGCTCTTGCCGATCAAATACCACTGACCCGAATGTTTTACCATCGCGGCTCCGCTCTGGAAAACTCCGCCGAGCGAATTTACCGCCACGTCCTCAAAGACGAAGCCGTAGGCAGCCTCTCCTCCGTCGGTGATGAAGCCCCATTTGCCGTCCTGCTTCACCGCTGCGAGCCCGTCTGAATTTATCGTCAGCTCCTCAAAGCGGTTGGTCTCGGAGACGCAGACGAAATCGCAGTTGTAATAGCCGTATTTGTCGTCCTGCTCTGCCAGAATGAAGCGGTCGGTGATGCCGAAAACGTCCGAAACGCCGGTCTCGTCAATTCCGTATTTCGCTGCGTCGGAGTTTATGCAGTAATATCTGCCGTCAAGCAGGACAACCGCGTAGCCCGAGCTGTTGAAGGGAGTCGCAAAGTCGTAGACCGACTGGGTCAGCCGATGCGCCTTTGAGTCGATATAGCCCCATTTGCTGCCGTCAAAGGCGGGCATGACGTTGTTGTGCGCGGTCGGGAGCACTTTCTCGCAGCCGGTCATATAGATAGTGCAGCCGTAGCGGTTCGCTTCGAAATAATCGACGAGCGACTCGCTGCCGAGCCTGGCTATTCCGGTCTTTAAGAGAGCCGCGGCTTTCGGAAAGCTGTTGCTGTTTACATAGAGCTCAGCCGCGTTGAGATATTCATCCTCCAGAGCGGTTCCCGCAGAAGCCCGGCTCTCGACGAGCGAAAGATAGGACTCGGTCTCGCCGAAATTATAATAGGCGTCGAGCAGGTCGCGCTCTATCTCGGCGTTGTTGTCGGTAGAATAGCCGAGCGCCTGTCTGTAATAGGGTATCGCGCGGACATAGAGCTCCTTTTCGGAAAAACCGTTCGCCTTTTCCCAGAGCTCGGTCTGCGTGTCAAGCACCTCGGTGCTGCGGCTTGCCTGAACCGCGGCGATCCATCCGACCAGCAGCAGGATAAGTATAACGCCCGCGAATAATAACTGTTTGCCTTTCATTTATTTTTCCTCCATATTGTCAGCCGGAAATGATATAGGTTATCAGCACGCCTGCATACAGAAACGGGATCAGCGGAACTCCGTCCTTGAGCTTCAGCTTCTTTCTGCAGAGCTGCACGACCGAATATACGCAGCAGCAGAGCACTCCGTAAAGCATCGCCGCCAGCACGCGCTCTCCGGTCAGAAAGAGTCCGAGTATGAACGAATATTTCACGTCTCCGCCGCCGAGCTGCCGGTGCGAAACCAGATAGCAGAGCAGAAAGCAGATCCCGCTCATCAGCGCTCCGGCAAGCGAACGTCCGAGCATCTCAAGTCCGGACGCCGGGTCGGCGATAACTCCGACGGCGATCAGCGTCAGCCGGATCACGAGCATCGCCAAAAGCAGCTTGTTCGGAACGATATGCCGCTCTATGTCTATCAGCGAAAGCACGGCTGTGAAAACCAGCAGCAGCACATCCGAAACAGTCGGTATCAGCTCGCCGCTGCCGTGTATCAGCGCGTGCGCGAGCCAGACCGCTCCGGTAAGGATTATCAGTATCAGCGTAATCGGCGAGCGCAGCCGCGGACGCTCTCCGGTCTCGAGCATTCCGATCGACTGACAGAATATGATAAGCGCAACCGTCAGAGACGCGGCGACCGCGGCTCCCAGCAGCGCGGAAATTACATACATCATTTTGTGAGTCCGACCCTGACCTTTCCGTTGTCTCCGCCGACCCATCCTCCGAGCGAGACCCGCTGAACGATGTGGACAGACTGATAAGGCAGCACAAAGTTGGCAAAGCTCAGGTCGACGTCATATTCGACCACGATGTCAATGACCCTCAGGTCGCTGTCGTTGAATATCGTCGAGCCGCTGAAATCCAGTCCGTCGTAGCCGTCTATGACCCCGAAGGAGCGCAGATATTCGTCCGCAGTGCGGTCGGCGGTCTTGAGATATTTTCCGGTCATGCCCCATGCGGCGGCGGTTCCGATTCCGCTCTTGAGCAGATATGACGCTCCCGACTCGCCCATGTAGATAAGACCAGCCAGCAGCGCGTTGCCGTCGCTGAACAGCTCCTTGACGTCCGAGATCGATTTCTTTGTCGACTCGACCGTATCGCCTGCGCTGTTTTTCAGCTCCTCAAGCGATTTTTTGATGTTGGCGAGCTTGTTCATGTCTAAGCTGTCGAGCTGCTTTATCTCTCCGACGGCGCTTCCGAACTGCGAATAGGTGTTCTGCATCCTGTTGAGCGTATCGACCACCTGCGAGGTCGTATCGTCGATGGGCTGGGTGAACTTTTCACCGTCGCCGGCAATCTGCTTTTCCGCGTCGCGCGCTCCGAAGGCGTCGTAGATGTAGGAATACGCGGCGATCTCATGAGCCGCCGAGTTGATCGCGAACTGGATCCGGTTGTGCAGCATGAAGATATTGATGAGGAATATTATCGTCAGACAGACGATGAGAAAGGTGGTGAATCCGATGACCGCTTCAACGACCATCATGCCGGATTCCGCTCCGGACACGTCCGGGCGGTTCGATTTTTCTTTCATGCTTGTGATGATTCCTTTCGTAGTGACCTGACGTTTCGCGAGAGCTTCGCGCCGCGGAAATGATCAGTATCCGCGCGTGACGGTGAAGGAATAGACGTTTTTCTCATTTGAGGTCAGCGTATCGTAATCGTCGCCCGACAGAATTGACTTCGCCATGGCGTCGGGTATCACGACGAAATCGAGATGCACCGAGCAGGTCGCCTTGACCGCTGTGACGGCTTTGCTCATTTCAAAGGTCAGCTTTGACAGGGTTCCGCTCGCGCCGATATTCTGTTCGACCGTGTTGACGTTCAGACTTATCAGATCGCCCGTTCGCTTTGTGACCTGATTATCGGTCGTCAGGAAGACAATCAGCACCATAAGATAGTTCTCGTAGTCGAGCTTGAAAGCGCTTTCGGCGTCTCCGCCGTCGTCGTCGAGGTTTCCGAGCAGCGATTGAATCGCACCTGAGCCCTGCCGCACCAGCGTAAGCTCGGCGACCTTACCCTTTAAGACCACGACCTCCCCGCCCTTTTTGAGCTCTTTCCAGTCGGCAGCCGTCTCCATCGCGGTTATGCCCAGCCGGAGCGCCGCTGCGACAGCTACGCCCAGCAGCGGATTCACCGCCGACGCGAGATCGGCGATAGCCCTGATCGCGTTGTTGATCGGCGCTATCTTATAGGTCGAGGCGTAGTTCGTGACCGCGCGGAAGGCGAGTATCTTGTTGCGCGCCTCGGTGAGATTCTTATCGGAGGAATTGAAGCCGCCGAATATGTATTCAAGCTCGGCTCCGTAGAGATAATTTATCTCCCTGCAGAGCCGGTAGCCGGTCAGCGACACCGCCTGCTCATCGTCCTCGCCGTCAATGTTGGTGGTGCGGTTGGAGAACATCGAGAAATCATATTCGACCGTATAGGATTTCAGCAGCAGATCGTTGAAGCCCTCGGATATGCTTCCGGCGTCGAGATAGCTTGCCGCGGTCTTGATGAGCCGGGTGATGGTAAACTCGCCCAGATCCTTGTCCGATCCCATGCCGAAGGAGGCCGGAATGTCCCGGGCGTCGGAGGATTCATTCTGTTTCAGCTCATTCTCGGCTTCTTTCTTGGCGTTTTCGGCGTCCTTCTTCTTGCTCTCGGCCTTTTTGGTGTTCGAGCCTTCGGTGCTTGCGAAGATATCCTTCAGGTTCTGATAAAGCTCGTTGTACTTTGTGAAGAATCTGAAATTATATGAATTTTCGTACCGGTTGGTGTCGATGGCCGAGCCGAACGCCATGCTCGGAGCCGAGCTGTCGGGACGCAGATAGGCGTCGCGGATGCTTTCGAGCTTTTGTATATTGTCGTTGGCAGTTGATTTGCACTCCCTGTTGAAGATCTTGATAGTCTGAATGTGATCGGCGAGCTTTATAAATGTGTCGGCGCTGTAGACGCTGCCCGATACGAACAGCTTGTTGACCGTCTCGATATCCTTTTCTATGCCCTCCTTCACCGATTCGGTCAGTCCGCCCGAATTGAGCGTCTGCTCGAGCTGCTTCTGCTTGTCGGAGACGTCGTTGTAGAGATTGAAGATATCAACGGAGAGTTTCTTCAGCTCGTCGGCGGTCGAATCGAAGCTGCTAAAATCGATCGGCTTGCTGTAGAAGGAGGTTTTCAGCGAGTCTATCGCCGCGTTCATCTTTGATTCGAGGCTCGATCTGGAGGCTTCGGGATCGGCGGCGTATTCGTCGTAGATCTGACAGAGCTGAACCTCCTCGTCGCTCAGCGTCTCGTTCTTTTTGAGATTGTTCCGGTGGTTAACCGCGGCGTCCACCGACGATTTCTGGGACATATAGTTATAGTAGCGTCTCCAGGAATCGGAATTGCCGATATTCTGAAATACTCTCACGGCGGAGCTTCGCTGGGAGTTTATGTTTTTGAGATAGTCCGAATACTGGTTTATAAATTCGAGGGCTTCATAATACTGCCTGACCTTTTCGAGCAGTTTGCCCACGACCTCATCTAAGTCGTTTTTCTGGTCTATCGCCTTGGAATCGGCTTTGGAATTCTGAATCGTTTCGAGGGCTTCGATCACCGCCGAGCCCTGACCCTTAAGCGCCTGCGCGATGCGGAAGCGCATGAAATCGCCGATCTGCGTCGACAGCACGTCCTCGTTTGCGAGATTTGCGCCGCCGCAGTTCGATTTGCTCAGGTTCACCTCAGCCGACTGATAGGGCATGAAGCCCGAATAGGTCGTCTGTCCGAGCACCGCACCGAGATGCGACCACGAGATCGAATTCTTATTCGGATCAAAGGAGGACGGGACATACTTTTCAAGCTCCTCGAGAGCCTTGATCCCCTCCGATGTATTGGAAACGGCAAACAAGCCGTACAGATCTTTCAAAATGTTATCGTAGACCGACAGCACGGCTTCGCCGTAATTGTCTGCGGTCATCGCCGCCTGATCGCCGTAGAGCTTCAGCCGGGCGAGATCGACCATGAAGGCGTTGAGAAATATGGTCGGAACAAGTATGAGTGTAACAAGCACCGTTATCGAACCGGACGAACCGTCGTTATTTCTGAATTTGAGTTTCTTCATGTTATTTGTCGAATTTTTCCTTGAATTTATTGTAGAACTCAGCGGCCTTATCCACCAGATCGGCGGCGGCTTTGCCGAGCTTTGTGTCCCAAAGCAGATCGGTTATGAAATCCACGTTGCGGACAAAATCGTCGCCGTTGGAGATCACAACCTCGCAGGTAGCGGAGATCGTCAGACTGTCCGACAGCCCGATCAGCGACATACTGACAGCGGGCATGACTGTCTGCTCCGCCGTGACCCTGATGGTCTTGTAGATTACATAGTTGCTGGCATCGGTCGTCAGCGTGATATTCTCGCCCGAATCGAAGAACATATATCCGCACATCGAGCGAAAGAAGCTCTCAAAGGCTCCGCTGTCAAATTTCATCGCGAAAAAGCGATAGGGGAACAGCGAGGAGCTCACAGAATAGCCCGAGCCCTTTGCATTGATTGTGGTCGAGTCGCCGGATGCGCGGCTGAAATCCATGCCCGCGTCGGCGCTCACATAGGTGTCGGAATCGACGTTTTTGTAATAGATCAGCGCGTTTTGCAGATTAGCCTGCATATTCGCCTTCTGGCACATGAATATGGCGGCGTAGTATATCGCGACGACCATAATTATGCACACCGGCAGCAGTATCGCGGCTTCAACGACCGCCAGACCGGATTCGTTTTCTGTGATTTTTTTTGATCTGCGCATTTACGCCATGCTCCCTTCATGAACTTTGCCGCTCTGAAACATGATTCCGGCGGCATAGTATACTTTTATAAAGACCGCAGCTCTTTTCTCCGGCGCCGGTCAAGCGGCTTCGGCTGTCCTTGTACCGGAAATTTTCGCAATACAGCAGATCTTTTCAGTATACTATGCGCCTGTCATGTATTTTCAGGGTAAGATATCAGCCGCCGAAATCGCTGGTGTTCATAGATCCTGCGTTGGTGCCGTTGGTGCCGAAGATCTTCTCAATAAGAGCAGAGAAATACTCGGATATCTTCTCATAGAATACCGCAACCATCAGAATGACGATCAGCAGGATGAGTATGGTCGCCACGATCGGCGCAACGCCGCGCTCGTCGTCGCGGAGCGATTTTTCTTCGTGGAGCGAGGCGAGAAAAGCATCTCTGCGCGTTACCATGGAAATGTACGCTCTGGTAATCAGATTCATTTGTGTTTCCTCCTGAAGTGAAAATGTTTATATTATGCCCGGCGATCAGAAATTGAAGCCGCTGACGGCCGGAACCATAACCAGAATAAGTATGCCCGCAAACAGAAGCAGGGTCGGAATGAGCAGCTTTGACGAGATTGCCTCGCCTTTTCTGCGGGCTGCGTGCTTGTATTCCATCCAGCACTCGGTATTCAGCTCGCGCAGCAGGTCGACGATCGCGGAGTTTCCCCCAAGCGCGTTCTGCATGACCGCGGTCGCGAGCTTTGTGGTGTAGACATAATTGCAGCGCTTGATGAATTTTGTAAAGGCGTTGACCGGCGAGACGTTGTTCTGCATATCAATCACGACCCGCTCCATCTCCTCATAGAGAGTGCCGACCTCTGTGGACGCGACAAGGTTCCACGCCTGGCTGACGTCCATTCCCGAGACGGCAAGCAGCGTGAGCTTCGAGACCGCCCGGGGAAAATCGCGCTCGATCGCATCGGCGCGCTGCTTTATCCTGCGGTTCACGTTGTCATAGGGTATGTAGCCGAGCAGCGCCAGCACGACCATCAGCACAAGTCCCAGCACAAGCGCCCGCGTTCCGAGCCCCAGCGCCATTCCGAGTCCGCTCCCGAGAAAGAACATACACACGCCGAGCAGGATATTCCCGATAAGCGACGCGGTGATGTATATCGTGTGGTTCATCGCCTCGTTTGTCTCCTTGAACTGCACGCATTTGCTGTTCAGTCCGGCGATGAAGCTGTTGGACGAGTCGAGACGCAGAATCTGTATCACCCGGTATCCCGCCAGCGGAACGAGGTCTAACATTCCGAGCCCGTTTTTCTTATAGCCGTTTATGAGCTTCTTGGAGGCTTCGATCTGCTTTTTCAGCTTTTTAGCGCGTTTTATCAGCTTGGGATCGGGCTCGCGCTTCATGCTGGCGTTGAGGCTTGAGGCGGCTTTGACCTTTCCGGCGAGCTGATTAAGCTCGATCTGCATGGATTTGATGCTGTCCTCCTCGTTTTCGATGATGCGCTTCTTAAGAAGATTCCCCAGCGGCTTTCCGGCGGTGAGGAACAGATAGCAGAACACGGCGACGAACAGAGTTGCTATAAAAAGTAATACAAACATATTTTTCCTCCGATCAGACGTCGATGTCGCTGAGCTTTGACGAGATCACATAGGACAGTGCAAAGCAGATAAGCGCTATCGTCGCCGCCAGATGACCGGTTCGGGTCTCAAACAGCGCCGACAGCAGATCTCCGCCCATGAAGGACATCGCAAGCACGATTACGATCGGCAGGATGAGCATCATGTTCGTCTCGGATTTCGCCGATGCGATGGCGGTTTCGATCTCCTGCTCGATTTCGATCTTGTCGCCGATTATTTTGGCGGTCTCGGTGAGGATGTCGCCGATGCGGTCGTTCTTGCCCTCGATGACCGAGTAGATAGACGCGAAGCTGCGGACGTCCTCGAGGTCGCTGCGGTCGGCTAAATCGCTGAACAGCACCTTGAGCGGAACTCCGCCGTTGCGGTATTCCAGCAGGATGTGCTCGACCTCGACGATTATGTCGGAGTCGGGGCGATAGGATACCCTGAGATCCTCAAGCGCCGCTTCGATGGCGTGGACCTCGGTGTTTCCGGCGCGGCTCGCGACGCTCATAGACTGAAGAAAGGTGCGGAACTGAAGCCGGAGATTCCGTTTGCGCTTGCGGACGGTGGACTGGGCGTACATATGCTCGAGATAGACGCCGAGCAGGCAGCCGAGTATCACCGAGATCACGACGAGATGATAGAATATGTAGACAAGCAGGCTGCATATCACCGCGCAGAGGATATATGCGAGAATATGCTGGTAGAGCTTGAGGTTGCATTTGTAATAGATCGTCATACCGTCCTCCTGTCAGTCCAGATAATCGGTGATGCCCGCGGATAAGAATTTTTCGGGATGCTTCATCTTGTTTTTGGTGCGCTGGAGCGAGCCGTAAACCTTATGCGAGGTGGGATCGCTGTCGACAAAGGTAAAGAGCGGGTTCAGCTTCACCTTATTATTGTCGGTGAGGCAGTCGACCTCGCTTATCGTGATCGTCTTGCGCGAGCCGTCGCGCATACGCGAAAGGTGGATTATGATATCCACCGCAGACGCGATCTGCTGACGTATCGCTTCGATGGGGAGTCCGGCGGCGCCCTGAAGCACCATCGTCTCAAGACGGCTGATCATATCCTCGGCTGAGTTGGCGTGACCGGTGGAGATCGAGCCGTCGTGGCCGGTGTTCATCGCCTGAAGCATATCGAGGGCTTCGGCTCCGCGCACCTCGCCGACGATTATGCGCTCGGGACGCATACGCAGAGACGCCTTGATGAGGTCGCGCATCGTGATCGCTCCGACGCCGGTGGAGTTGGCGTTGCGGGTCTCCATGCGCACGAGGTTCGGGATATGCTGAATCTGCAGCTCGGCCGAGTCCTCGATGGTTATGACGCGCTCGTCCGAGGGAATATAATGCGACAGAGCGTTTAAGAAAGTGGTCTTACCCGAGCCGGTACCGCCGCTGATGAAGATGTTGTATTTCGCGCGCACCAGCTTCTGGAGGAAAGCCGCGGCCTCCTCTGTCAGCGAGCCGTAGCCGATCAGCTTTCGGATGGTCATTCCCTCCTTCGGGAAGCGTCGGATCGTGACCGCCGGACCCTCCAGCGCGATCGGATTCAGCACGACGTTGACGCGCGAGCCGTCTGGGAGACGGGTGTCGACGATCGGGTCGCTGTCTGTGACCGAGCGTCCCATCTCCTGCACGAATTTGACGATGATATCCCGCAGCTGCTCGGGGCTGTCGAAGGTTTCGGTTATCCGTGTGAGATGACCGTCGCGCTCGACGAAAATCTTATCGTAGCCGTTGATCATGACCTCGGTGATGCTCTTGTCTGCGATGATCTTGCCGAGGATGCCCAGTCCGCGTATCGAATCGTACACCGAATTTGCCAGCGTCTGCTTCTGCTTGTAGTTGAGGGAGGAATAATATCGCAGCAGCGCAGCGTCGTTTGAGGTACGGGCGCGCTCCTCCATAACATTGCGGACAAGCTCCCGCAGCTTTTCCTCGTCCAGCGACACATAATCGGGATCTCTCTCGATTATCTTGCGTATTTCCCTGACTTCCTTGGCAAAGTAATCGGTATTTTTCTCAGTTTGCTCTGTGTTCATTCAGGATGCTGCTCCCTTCTCGGTTATTCCATCAGCGTCAGCGCGAAAGCGGACTCGGCGCTGCCCGCGGCTTTGTTGATGAGCGAAGCGCTGTCGGCGTTGTGAGTCATGCTGAGCTTTCCGATTATCGGAATATCACAGCTCTGCGTCGGAGCGCGTCCGAGGTCGAAATTCAGCACCCGGCGCATACGGTCGCCGTATTCGTCCATTATGTAGCTCTGTCCCACAAAGCGCCCGAGCTTAAGACTGCCGATCGGATCGGACTTTTCAACGAGGACGATCCTGTCCGAAAGATCGAAGATTTTTCGCGCGTTGTCGTCAAAGCGGCTGTCCATGTCGATTATCACCGCGTCGGCGACTCCGGAGGTACGGCAGAGCGTGATCAGCTGCTGAAGCTCTCCGGCGTCCATAGCGTTGTAGTCGTTCGGGCTGTCGAAGTGACGGATATAATGGAGATTCTCGGATGCTGTCTGAATACAGCTCTGCAGGAACATGGTCTTTTCGCTTTTCTGCTCGATGAGAGCCAGAAGCTCGCTCAGCCCCTTGTCCGAGCTCTGATCAAAATAGCAGCCGTCCGACGGGAACTGCTCAAGGTCGAGATAGAGCACCCTATAGCCGGAGAGCGCCAGCTTAGCCGCGGCAACAAGGCTGACCGTGGTCTTTCCGCTGCCGCCGACCGGCGAATAAAAGGCGATGACCGAAGCCGCTCCCGAGCGCGCCGAGCCCTGACCGAGGCTCAGCTTGTTGGAGCAGATCTCGAGCACGCTCTGATAGATCCGGCTGATGCGCTGATATTTAACAGTCTTGGGAAATTCAGCGCAGGCGTAGGGTATCCTGGTCTCGCCCTCGAGCATTATTACGACCGGCAGGCTGTCGAGAGCCATCCTCGGGATATACATGGACGGATCAAGCAGCAGCGCCTGAAAATTACCTGCCGACACCGCGTCGGCGAGTATTTCCGGATCGGAATAGATCGAAACGCGCAGATCGGGATATTCCTCCAGCACCGAGGTGAGTCTTTCAAGATAATCCATATTTGTATCGGCAACGGCAAGCTTTAATAACATTTCAGCAGCTCCTTATAAATTGTTTTGTCGGCGTATACAAAATCCGCGAAGTCTGACAGGATGGCAGACTCTTTTCGCGTCCTTCCGCGACCCGCAGATCAGTTTTTCGATGAATTTTTACATTAAATATATATATACAACATTATTTTATAACATTCAGCCATATTTATCAATAGACTTTTGAATATTGACTGACACAGTTATACTGTGTCATACATTATGTCCACGACCTCTTGACAAGAGCGGGTGAAAAGTTATATAATTTTAATAAGCTAAAAATTATTAAGGAATGATCACAGCTATGTACGACTCCGCAACCGAACACATCTACAGCTACGGCGAGCTGCTCGACAGGCTGCTTAAGGAATACGGCGTTAGCGTGTCGAATCTGCGGCTCAAGCTGAAGCTCAGCAGCCGCACAACTATCGTCAGGATAATCAAAGGAGAATGTCGCCCGGACACGGTGGAGCGCTTTCACCGGCTTATTGCCGCTCACCGCGCGCTGCTGCCCTTTACCGACGGCGATCTTGACGCTCTGTCGGCGGCGCTCGAGATCACCTGCAGCGGAAAGCCGACCGCGCTCATCAACCGGGGACTGAGAGATCTCATCTCCGGAAATGTCAGGTCGGGGACAGCCGGAAAGGATGGCTCTGACGGGCATGAGGATAAGCTCGCCCGGCTGCTCGGAGATTACCGCTCGTGCGATAAGGCGCATATCTGCATCGTCAACTGCTGCACTGAGGCTGTCATCGACTCGCTGATATCGCTCAAGCGTCTGCTCTCCGACGAGGACGCGAAGCGCTATGAGATCAGGCATTTTCTGATCGGCAAGAGCCGGGACGACAGCGGAATAGGCAGACTTCTGCGGCTCTCTCCGCTGCTGACCTGGGAATGCTACCGCGCGATCTGTCCCGCCGGAGCCGCAAACCAGTCCGACGCTCCGGAGAGCCTTGAAAGGTCAGGCTCCGACGAGCCCTTTGGCTCGCTGACGAATTACATCATAGTTCTCTGCGAGCGGGACGGGAGGGTCTCTGCCGATCTTATTCATCCGCTCGATCCGGAGAATCCGACCGGGGTTTTCGGCATAGGCGACGAGCGGCTCTGCGGATATCTGCGGCAGTTCTTCGACTCGATGGAGCGGCGCGGCGATGCGGTGAATATGGTTTTAGGCGTATCGGTCTCGCCCGACATGAGCGCGCTTGACGCCGGATCGCGGCTGCTCGAGGACGCCGAGCAGAGCTGGCAGACGATACTTCTCAAGCCCGATATCTGCATAAATCAGCTCTCGCCCGATATCGTCCGGCGGGTGCTGAACGATTCTCCGCTCCCGCTTGACCCGACGGCGCTCGAAGCGCTGCTCGAGGTTCAGCGCCGGAGATATGAAAATTATCTCGACCCGAGCCGTCATGAGGTCATAATCCTGAGCCGCTCAGGTCTGGAACGCTTTGCCGAAACCGGAATACTGTCCGATCATCCGGTCGGCGCGGTTCCGCTGGAGCGCCAAGAGATCATCCGCGCGCTGACCGATCTGCTCGAAGCCGAGCGGCATATCGGCGGCTTTTACGTCTACGTCTCCGAGATCAGTATCGGCTGCTCGATCAAGCTCTGCGGCGACGATATGCTGTTCATTTCCGAGGTGGACAGTCCGAGCGGCTTCGGCCTGATCCGCTCAGCCGCGGTGGTCGGGATGCTGACCGACTATATTTTCAGCCGCTTCATCCCCGAAAGCTCGATGTCCCGGGAGGACAGCAGAAAATTCATCGCCGGACTGATCGCAAAGCTCCGGGAGCCTTTCGATGAATGACGTGACTTGGAAGCTTTCAGCTACCGTCGAAGCTGCGGCTCTGCCGCGCTGAATAAAAGAAAGCCGTATCAGCCGGGTTCCCCCGGCTGATACGGCCAATATTTTTATCTATAACGTCGGAGCCCAAAGGCGTCTCCTTTAGATCCTGTGACGTTTGCCGATTATTTTTTCGTATGGCAGGAGCCGCTCATCGGGCAGTCCGAGCAGCCGCAGCCGCAGGACGAGACTCCCTTTTTGCGGTTTCTGACCATCCCCGCGATCACGGCCGCGACTATCGCAATAAGCGCCGCGCAGATCAGGATCGTCGCAATGTTCGAAGCTATCCACTCAAGCATCTGTTTCACCTCTCTTGCTTACTCTGACCTTACCCTCTACGGCTTCTCCGCGCTTGGCGAAAAGCATATACAGGAATACAGCGAGAACAGCTACAGCGGCTGTCAGCCCTATCGGCTCTGCCGTCCCGCTGATAAGCGAGCCAAACTGATAGATCATCAGCGATACCGAGTACGCGAATACGCACTGATAGCCGATCGCAAGCCAGGTCCACTTCGCCGAGTTCATCTCCCGCCTGATCGCTCCGATCGCGGCAAAGCAGGGCGCGCAGAGCAGGTTGAACACGAGGAACGAATACGCCGCGAGCTTCGTCATCCCCTCAAAGTCGAGAACTCCGAACACGCCGACGACCTCCTCCTTTGCCACAAGTCCCATTATAGTCGCGACGGCAGCCTTTATGCTTCCAAAGCCGAGCGGCGCGAATATCGGGCAGAGCGCCTTTCCTGTCATTCCGAGGACGCTGTTCTCAAGCTCCATGTCTAAACTGAAGCCGAACGAGCCGCCGACCGTTCCAAAGCGCGAGCCGGCCCAGATCACGATCGAGGAAAGCAGGATTATCGTCCCCGCTTTCGTTATAAACGACCGGACGCGCTCCCACATCGACCTCAGTATATTTCCGACCGTGGGCCAATGGTACGCCGGAAGCTCCATCACAAAGGGCGCCGGATCTCCGGAGAACAGCTTTGTTTTCTTAAGCATTACGCCCGATATGATTATCGCCGCGATGCCGATGAAATAGGCGCTCGGAGCTATCCACCACGCTCCGCCGAACAGCGCCGAGGCTATCAGCGCGATTATCGGCAGCTTCGCTCCGCAGGGGATAAAGGTGGTCGTGATGATGGTCATACGGCGGTCGCGCTCGTTTTCGATAGTCCGCGACGCCATGATCCCGGGAACTCCGCAGCCGGTGCCGATCAGCATCGGTATAAAGGACTTGCCCGAGAGCCCGAACCGCCGGAATATCCGGTCGAGCACAAAGGCTATCCTCGCCATATATCCGCAGGACTCGAGGAACGCCAGCATGATGAACAGCACTATCATCTGCGGCACAAATCCGAGCACCGCTCCCACGCCGCCGATTATCCCGTCAACGATCAGACTGCCAAGCCACTCCGGGCAGTTCGCCGCGTCAAGCCCATTCTGTACGAGCGACGGGATACCGGGGATCCACACTCCGTATTCCGACGGCTCGGGAACAGCCTCCGCGTCCTCGCCGAGCGCCGCGTCGCAGAGCTCCGATATGTCATAGCCCTCAGCCGCAAGCGAGTCGGCGTAGGAGCCGCAGGCTTCGTCAAAGGCGCCGTAATCCCTCTCCTCTATCGCGGAGAGTATCTCGTCCGCTCCGACCACTCTGTTTTCAGCCGCTCCGGCGACGATAGAGACGAGCTCGTCTGTCCAGAGCTTATCCTCGGCGTATCCGGTCATAGCTTCGTCATAGGCGCCGGAGCCTATCCCGAACAGGCGCCAGCCGTCTCCGAACAGTCCGTCGTTAGCCCAGTCGGTCGCAACAGTGCCTACCGTCGACACCGATATGTAGTAGACTAAAAACATAACCGCCGCAAAGATCGGCAGCGCCGCAAATCGGTTCGTCACCACCCGGTCGATCTTATCCGACACAGAGAGCTTTCCTGTCCGGCTTTTCTTACAGCAGCCCCTGACCAGCTCGCCGATATATTTGTAGCGCTCGTTTGTGATGATCGACTCTGCGTCGTCGTCAAGCTCTGCTTCAACCGTCTTTATATCGTTTTCGATGTGATCGAGGGTCGCTTTTTCGAGGTTCAGCTGTCCGAGCACCCTTTCGTCGCGCTCAAAGAGCTTGATGTCGTACCATCTCTGCTGCTCCTCCGGCATTTTGTGAACGGCTGCCTCCTCGATATGCGCCAGAGCGTGCTCGACGGTTCCGGAAAAGG
>CACXED010000324.1 GCA_902766575.1 uncultured Ruminococcus sp.
CCTGCGGCTATATTATAAACGAAATTCACAAGGAGAAATAAAATGAACCAGTTCACCCAGCTCACATCGTTTCTCATAAAGATGATGTTCAAGGAGGACGAGGCGGCTATCCCGGATGGAAAATTTCCGGAGGGAAGCGAGCCGTTTCTCGTTCTGACCCGTATGCGTCAGCTCGTTGAGGAGAAGAAGATCAACACCGCCGAGAATATGCTTTTCGACGTCTTTGACAAGGCGAAGCCCTACTATGTCCGCATAGGTCTCGAGTTCTACAACCGCATCTCGCTGCTGTCGAACGAGGAGCTTGAAGCCGCCGATTTCTCGGTCGAGGAGATCGGCATGGGCATCAAGGATATGCTCGATTTCTACGGAGTCAAGATCGCCGTCAAGCGCGCTCCCGCTCCGGCTCAGAACGACGCGAACGTCGCTCCGAACGTCATGGCTGACCCGCCCAAGGGAGGCAAGGTCTGATGGATCGGCTCAAGCTCGCGGTGCTCGGCTCGCCCATCGCGCACAGCCGCTCGCCGCAGCTCCAGAGGGTCTTTGCCGACAGCATAGGTCTCGACGATTTCTCCTACGAGCGCATCGAGACGACCTGCGAAACGCTGAACGACACTGTCCGCCGTCTGGTCGCCGAGGGCTACGACGGCTTCAACTGCACGATGCCGCTGAAAACCGATATGGCGGCTCTCGCGGACAGGCTCACGCACGAAGCCGAGCTGCTGCGCTCGGTGAACACCGTCGCGGTCAGGGACGGCAGGCTCGACTGCGCAACGACCGACGGCGGGGGAATTATCCTCACCGCGAACCGCGCGCTCGGCGAGAGCGTCTCGGGAAAACGCGTGCTGCTGCTCGGAGCGGGCGGAGCGGCGCGCTCGGCGGCGCTGTCGCTGAAGCTCGCCGGAGCGAAGCTGACGATACTCAACCGCACGCTGAAATCGGCTCTTACACTGAACGAAATGCTCGACGGCAGCGCGGTCTGCGGCGCTCTGACAAGGGAAAATCTCTGCGAAGCGGCTGCCGATTCCGAGCTTTTGGTCAACTGCACCGCTGCCGGAATGACCGGTCAGCCGGAGTTCGAGTCGCTGGATTTCCTCGGGAATATGAAAAAGGGAACTGCCGTCATCGACGCGGTCTACAATCCGCTCGAGACAAAGCTGCTCCGCCGCGCAAAGGAGCTCGGGCTCAATGCGGTGAGCGGGCTCTGGATGCTCGTCTATCAGGGAGCGCTGGCTTTCGAGTGGTGGACGGGTATACTTCCCGACGAAAACGCCTGCGAAGCCGCTTTTAATACTATCGCGGCTGACTGAGATAAGGAATGATAAAAATGGAAAAAGCTACATTCGGCGTCGGCGGAAACTCCGAGAGCTTCTACGCCGAGGGAAAAAAACATACTTATGAAGCGCCCGCGTGGCTCGAGGGCAGAGGTCTCGACGCATACGAGTATCAGGCGGGCAACGGTCTGACTGCCGGCGAAGCCTCGCTGCGCAAGGTCGGCGAGGAGGCGAAGAAGCACGGCATCCTGATGAGCCTTCACGCGCCCTACTTCATCTCGCTGTCGAGCGTCGAGCTTGAGAAGCGGCTCAACAGCGTCGGCTACATCGAAAAAAGCGTCCGCACGGCTGAATACCTCGGTGCGGACACGATTGTTATCCACACCGGCAGCGCCGCTAAGATCACCCGCGAGCAGGCGATGGAATATGCCGCCGATACGCTCTATAAGCTGCTCGAAACGGTCGAGACCGACGTGCGTCTCGGACT
Organism: uncultured Ruminococcus sp.; assembly: GCA_902766575.1. Classification (GTDB taxonomy): domain Bacteria; phylum Bacillota; class Clostridia; order Oscillospirales; family CAG-272; genus Flemingiibacterium. The sequence continues at coordinate 1,759 of CACXED010000324.1, forward strand.
TGAGACGATGGGCAAGCTGAATCAGCTCGGAACGCTTGACGAGGTGCTGACCCTCTGCAAGCTGAGTCCGAGGCTCTGTCCGGTAGTCGATTTCGGGCATCTGAACTGCCGCGGACGCTCTGCGAGCGGAGTTTTTGACGTAGCGGCGGAGACTCCGACCGGCGGAGTTTTTGTCACTGTCGACGATTACCGCGCGGTGTTCGATAAGATCGCAAACAGCCTTGGCGACGATTTCGCTAAGAATCTGCACTGCCATTTCTCGAAGATCGAATACACCAAGGCGGGCGAGAAGCGTCATATGCGCTTTGAGGACGAGGGCTTTGAGCCGCCGTTCGAGCCGCTGATGGAGGCGATAATCCGCGAGGGCGTAAGCCCGAGGATAATCTCCGAGTCCGCCGGAACGATGGCGGAGGACGCTAAAACCATGAAGAACTGCTACGAGGCTTTATTATGAAAATACTGGTAATGAACGGTCCGAATCTGAATCTGCTCGGCGAGCGCGAGCCGGGAATCTACGGCAGCGAGTCGCTGGCATCGATCAATGAAAGGCTCGCAGCAGAGGGCAAAAAGCTCGGAGCCGAGCTCGATTTCTTCCAGTCGAACCACGAGGGCGCGCTGATCGACAAGCTGCACGCCTGCAGAGGAGTTTATCAGGCTGTTATACTTAACGCCGGGGCTTATACCCACTATTCAATCGCGATACGCGACGCTATCGCGGCGATCAAGCTGCCGGTGATCGAGGTACATCTGTCGAATATCCACTCCCGCGAGGAGTTCAGGCACACCTCGGTGATAGCTCCGGTCTGCGTCGGTCAGATCAGCGGCTTCGGCGCGTACAGCTACACGCTGGCGCTCTACGCCGCGCTTGAGGTCGCAGGCTGATGGCGGCTCAGAGCTCAGGCGGGAAGCGGAAAAAGCTGATCTTCCTCGATATCGACGGAACGCTCGTCGACTTCAACGCGACCATGCCCGAATCCACTCGCGAAGCTCTGAACCGCGCGACCGACGCCGGACATATGCTCGTTATCAACACCGGACGGCTCGCGGCGCAGGTCTACCCGTGGATCTTCGACAAGGCGCGGTTCGACGGCTTCATCTCGTCGTCGGGCGCGAATATCCGCTGGAAGGGCGAGCGGGTCTGTCTCGAGTGCTGGAGCGAGGGACAGATCGCGAAATTCCGCGACGTCTGCAATTCGGTCGGCGCGGCGGTATTTTTCCACACCGAGAAGAATCTGATAGCCGCTCCCGGCGCGGTCGAGCATCAGGTCGAATTTTTCGCGAAATACGGGCTGAAGCGCTGTCAGTTCGAGTCGCTGCTCGAGAGCGTGATCGTCGCCGACCCGCTCGGGCGAGAGGATATCGAAAAGGGCATCTACATCGACTCAAAGCACACGACCGCCGAGATGCAGGAGCTGCTCGGCTCTGACTTCCGGGTCGACGCCTACAGCTTCGGACCGATCCCGGCAACCTGCGGCGAGATTACGCTGAACGGAGTAACGAAAGC
>CACXED010000325.1 GCA_902766575.1 uncultured Ruminococcus sp.
GATCTTCGACTACCTTGCCGGAGTAGACCCGATACAGCTTCCGCAGAGCGGCGGAGATCTTAAGACGACGGCAAATCAGCTCTATTCGCAGCTGAGCGGCGTTTCAAAGCAGGTCGATCTGCTCTGCTCGGATTTTTCGGATATGACCGGCGCTCTCCGGGACGACATTCTGGAGATCAACGATAAATTCGGCGAGATACGTCAGACCGTGGCGGATATTTTTGCCGGAGGTCAGGACTATTCCTTCAGAGATATCTTCACCGACACGACCGAGGAGAATATCGACTCGATGACGAGCGGTAAGATAGATTCCTGCGCTAACGGCGGACGGGTTGAGGGAGATATCAACGTCGGCGGCGTGGTCGGAGCCATGGCTGTCGAGTACGAGCTCGACCCGGAGGACGACGCGCACGACAGCTCGGTGCTCAACCGCGTCTACGAGAGCCGCTCGGCTGTTTCGGGCTGTACCAACAGCGGTGACGTCACCTCCAAAAAGAACTGCGTCGGCGGCATTTGCGGCAGAATGGAGCTGGGAGTCATACAGAACAGCTCCAACTACGGAACGATCAAAAGCGAGAGCGGCAGCGAGGTCGGCGGTATCGCCGGGCTCGCAAGCTCCAAGATATATGGCTGCTATGTGCTCAGCAGTCTTTCCGGAGCAGGCTATGTCGGAGGAATAATCGGCTCGGGAAAGGATAACAGCTCGCTCGGCAGCGGCTCTGAGGTCTCAGACTGCGTGAGCATCGTCGAGATCACCGGCGCCGACGAGTTCTACGGCGCGATATCCGGCTGCGAGGGCGGTACATTCAAAAACAACGTCTATGTCTCGGACGTCCTGCGCGGCGTCGACCGGATGTCGATAGACGGAGGCGCTCAGCCGATAGAGTATTCAAGTCTCATGACGAAGGACGAGGTTCCGTCGGATTTTGAAACCTTCACGCTCCGCTTTGTCGCCGACGGCGAGGAGCTGAAGCGGCTCGATTTCAATTACGGAGATTCCTTTGATCAAGACGTGTACCCCAAGATTCCCGAAAAGGAGGGCTATTACGCGGTCTGGTCTCTGACCGAGCTGAATGAGCTTCACTTCAATACGACGGTAGAAGCGATCTATATCCGCAACGTGACCGCTATCGCCAGCGAGCAGAACCGTGGAGGTCAGCCGCTGATCCTCGTCGAGGGCAGCTTTGACCTTTCGGACCGGCTCACGGCGGAGAGCCTTCCCATCGACCGCGGTCGCTTTGACAATATGGCCGACAGCTATTTAGAAGCGGTTCTCGCCTCGTTCGGGAATATCGGAAAGGGCAGGCTCCCGGCGGCATATGTCGGACGCGATATCGTCGAGCAGTGGAAGCTCGTCATCCCAAACGACGGCTCCGAGCGGCACACGGTCAGGCTGAGCGCTCCGACCGACACAAAAGCGGCGATATATATCAAAAACGCCGACGGCATCTACGAAAAGGCGGAGAGCACGACTGCCGGAAAATACTTTGTTTTCGAGGTCTCGGGCAGAGAACCGGAATTCGCGGTGGTCAACGAGTCGGCGGTCTGGATCGTCTGGATCGCGGCGGCTGCGATAATACTGGCAGCGCTGATCGTGATCTTCATCGTGATAAGGTCGATACGATCGAAGAAGAAGCGCGTGCCGCCCGAGCCCAAGCGCGAATCAGAGCCGTACATCATCCACAGCTCCGATCCGGAGACCGAGCGCCGTGAGCGCGAGATCGCGGAGCTCCGCATTCTCCTTGAAAAGGAGCGCGCCGAGCGTGAAAGTCTAAAAAAGCAGGTGGAGGATCTGAAAACATCAAAATCCGATAAAAACGACTCTGAAAATTGAAGAATCCTTAGGATTATTTGTTGTTTGACAAAAGAAAAAGCGACTTGCGAAGCAAGTCGCTGCATCTGCATATAATTAAGGCAACATCGCACTTCCGCACCCACGCGAGTGGGTGCGGAACAAAGCCGTCGGTAGACGGCGCGAACGCGAGGTAAAACTTCAAATTACCACAGACTTCAAGCGCGAGTATGGGAGCGGCGGCTCGCCGCTATTTCAGATAATCGCGTATTTCGCGCTCAACGCTTGTAAGCTCGGCGTGAAAGGAATTCGCGGAGATGCGTATCGCGCCGTTGCCGAGGATTATCAGCTGCTCCTGACCGTAAGACGTGGCTACCCGGACACGGTTGTCCTTTGCGAGCTCGTGAGAGACCTTTTCGATGTAGGTGTCCGCGGTCTCAGCCTCCTTGGTGTAGACGACGCTGACGCCCGAACGCCGCTCGAGCTCTCCGGGATTGCCCTTGACCCGGTAGGCGTCGAATACGACGATGACCTCGCACTGACGAAAGCCCCTGTAGCTGCACAGCCGGTTGATAAGCTCCTCCCGCGCGAGATCGAGACTGCTCCCGGCGAGCTTTTTCAGCTCGTCCCACGCGAAGATGATATTGTAGCCGTCGACGAGCAGATACTCCTTTCCGCTGTAGGAGCGGGCGGCGCGCCTGATCGGAGCAGGCTTGGGAACGGATTTGACAACGGTCGGCTCAGCCGATCGTTTTTTTATCGGCCCGTAGGTGCGCTCAAAGATAGCCATCAGCTCTGCGTCGGTCGCGACGGTTTTCATGTAGCGCTCGGCACGGGCGGAGATCTCGGCGGCATCCGAGTCGAGCTCGATTCCGGGATCGAGATGCTTGTGAGCCGGAACCTCGTTCCACTTGACGACGACTCCCGCTCCGTGAGAGCAGAATACCGAGTCGGCGGGATTTTCGGTGTCGCGCTCGGGATCGTAGCCAAAGGCGGCGATCACCTCGTCGCTGTTGTGGCACTCCTCCCAGCCGCGGAGAATACAGGACAGCTTTCCGCGTCCCTTTGTGAAGCCGATGAGCTCCCGGTGATAGCCGCGCAGCTCCGAGACCGGAGCCTGACCGGTGATGATCGTCCTGTCTCCGAGCGTCTCGGTCGGCTCTAACCTGCCGCTGCGGTGGATGATATCGGTCATGACCTTGCCGGTGCAGTCGCTCGGAACCTCGATGCGGAAATCGTACCACGGCTCGAGCAGCAGGCTCTTTGCGCTCATCAATCCCTGACGCAGAGCGCGGTAGGTCGCCTGCCTGAAATCTCCTCCCTCGGTGTGCTTCTGATGCGCGCGTCCGGCGACGAGAGTGATCTTCATATCGGTGATCGGCGAGCCGGTCAGCACTCCGACGTGCGTCTTTTCATGCAGATGGGTCAGCACCAGCCGCTGCCAGTTGAGATCGAGCTGATTTTCGCCAAGATCGCTCGAAAACCGCAGTCCGCTGCCTCTCGGCAGAGGCTCAAGCAGCAGCTGAACCTCCGCGTAGTGCCTGAGCGGCTCGTAGTGACCGACGCCTATCACCGGCTCGGCGACAGTCTCGCGGTAGGCTATGCCGCCGTCCGAAAAATCGACCGCAAAGCCGCAGCGCTCGGGTATCATCCGCCTCAGGACCTCGAGCTGAACTTCTCCCATTATTCTGACCCTTATCTCGGATAGCTGCTCGGAATATTCGATGTGCAGCTCCGGCTCCTCCTCGCAGAGGGCGCGGAGCTTTACGAGCGCGGTGTGGATATCTGTGCCGTCCGGGAGCAGTACTTTATACGACAGAACCGGCTCGAGGTGAGCCGCGCCCGAGTCCGGCTCGTCTCCGAGCCCCTCTCCGGGATAGGTCAGCGACAGTCCGGTCACGGCGCAGACTGTTCCGGGCTTGATATCGTTCACGGTCTTGTATTTCGCGCCGGTGTAGATGCGTATCGAGTTTACCTTTTCAGACCAGCTGCCGCCGTCGGGAGCCGTTCCGGAGACGATATCCCTGACGCTCAGCCCTCCGCCGGTCAGCTTGAGATGGGTGAGCCGCTCGCCCGAGTCGTCGGTCGTGATCTTATAGACCTTGGCTGCAAAGTCCTTTTTGTACTCGGGAGCCTTTGTGTAACGCGAAAGCGCCGACAGCAGCCCCTCAGTCCCCTCCGAGCGCAGCGCCGAGCCGAAGCAGCAGGGAAAGAGCTTCCTCTGCGCTACGGCGTCGGCTATAGCGTCGTCGGGAAAGGGCTCTCCGGCGAGATAGGACTCCATCAGCTCCTCGCCGCAGACGGCGACAGCCTCCGCCGAGTCCTTTCGCGAAAGGTCGAGGCAGGCGTCGGACAGACCGCGCTCAAGCTCGCCGAGCAGCTCCTCGCGGGTGTAGGGCGAGATGTCCATTTTATTCACGAAAATGAAGGTGGGTATCGAGTAGCTCCCGAGCAGCTGCCAGAGCGTTTCTGTGTGGCTCTGGATGCCGTCGCTGCCGCTGACTACGAGCACTGCGTAGTCGAGCACCTTGAGCGTGCGCTCCATCTCGGGCGAAAAATCTATGTGACCCGGCGTGTCGAGCAGCGTGAACTCGGCGTCGCCGAGCGTGAACACCGCCTGACTTGAAAAAATGGTTATTCCCCGGTCGCGCTCGATATCGTTGCTGTCAAGACAGGCGCTGCCGTGATCGACCCGTCCGGGCTTTCGTATCACTCCGGTCTTGTACAATATCGACTCCGAGAGAGTGGTCTTTCCCGAGTCGACATGAGCTAAAATTCCGATTACAATTCTTTTCATTCAGCATTTCTTTCCGATAAAAGGTTATTGTTTTATTTTATCGCATAATTATTTCACTGGTATGATAAATACTTTACCGAATATTGAACAAATATTTTACGCCGCGCATATTGATATCCGGCTTGGAATGTGGTAAAATAGAATCGGATGACAAAATTTAATGCAATGAAAGGAATTCCCGATATGAAACTCAGCTATAAACGCACGCTCGCCGTCGGCTTCGCGTTCTTTCTGATCTGCGCGTTCTGGCAGGCATACGACAGCATTATCCCGAAGATCCTCACCGATAAATTCGGCATGGCTCAGGTCTGGTCGGGAGCGGTGATGGCGCTCGACAACCTGCTTGCGGTATTTCTGCTGCCGCTGTTCGGAGCGATTTCCGACCGGCACAACGGCAGGCTCGGACGCAGGACGCCGTTCATACTGATAGGCACAGTCGCGGCGTCGATCGGACTGGTAGCGCTCTCGCTCGCCGACAATATGCAGCTCGCGCTGCTTGACGGCAGAGACCCGATCGAGGTCACAAAGGAAAATCCGCAGATTTTAGTTATCTTCATGCTGATACTTCTCCTTGTGCTGATTTCGATGTCGATATACCGCTCTCCGGCGGTCGCGCTAATGCCCGACGTGACGCCCAAGCCCCTGCGCTCAAAGGCGAACGCGATCATAAATCTGATGGGCAGCGCGGGCGGAATAATCGTGCTGATACTCGGTATGGTATTCGGCACAGGCAAGCCCGAAAATGCGCGGATGAGCTATACCGGCTTCTTCGCGGTAGTAGCGGGGATGATGATAGCGGCGCTCGCGGTATTCATGCTGACCGTCCGGGAGAAAAAGTGGGCTTCTGAGGCGCAGAGGATTAACGACGCTCTCGACGCGGAGACCGATAAGACCGAAAAAGCGCCTGCGGCTGATCCCGGAAAGAAGCTCAGCCGCGGAGAGCTGAAGTCGCTCGTGCTGCTGCTCGCGTCGGTCGTGCTCTGGTACATGGGATACAACGCGGTGACGAGCAAATATTCGGTCTACGCCGGAGCGGTGCTCGGGCTCGACTACAATCTGACGATGATAGTCGCGCAGGCGGCGGCGATTATTTCGTACATTCCGGTCGGAATCATCTCGTCGAAGATCGGACGGAAAAAGACGATACTCGCCGGAGTCGTGATGCTCGGCGGAGCCTTTCTTTTCGCGTCGTTCATGCGGGAGGGAAGCAGTCTTATCGTGATGAACCTGCTGTTCGCGCTCGCCGGGATAGGCTGGGCGACCATCAACGTAAACAGCTATCCGATGGTCGTCGAGCTCGCAGGGTCGGGAGACGTCGGAAAATACACCGGCTACTACTACACCGCGAGTATGTCGGCGCAGATAATCACGCCGATACTCAGCGGAGCCTTCCTGACCTACGTCGGAATGGAGACTCTGTTCCCATACGCGGCGATATTCGCGGCGGCGGCTTTTGTGACGATGCTTTTCGTAAAGCACGGCGACTCGCTCGGTGAAAAGAAGGATATCCTCGAGCACCTCGACGTAGGAGACTGAAATTTAATGGTTATACTGATAATTTTACTGATACTCGCGGCGATTTATGTTTTCCTCGTCAAACCGGGGAACAGAGCGCTTTCCGGGACGGCCCGACGTGATTACGCTCACCGGGGACTGCATACCGACGCGCCGGAAAATTCGCTCACGGCGTTCAGGCTCGCAGCCAAGGCAGGATACGGCATCGAGCTCGACGTTCAGCTCTCAAAGGACGGCGAGGTCTATGTCTTTCACGACTATTCGCTCGAGCGCATGACCGGCTGCAAAGCGAAGCTCTCGGAGCTTTGCTCGGACGAGCTTGACAGGCTCAGGCTCAACGGTAGAGAGGAGCAGATACCCCGCCTTTCTCAGGTGCTCGGGCTGGTCGGTGGCAGAGTCCCGCTGCTTGTAGAGCTCAAGGGCGAGAGCACCGACGTCTCGCTCTGTCCCAAGGTCGACGCGCTGCTCTCCGGATACAGAGGGGAGTACATAGTCGAGTCCTTCAATCCGCTTCTGCTGTACTGGTATCGCAGAAATCGTCCCGAGGTGCTTCGTGGACAGCTCTATACGAACGTGGTGAAAAGCAATGGCTTCACGCCGCTGAATCTGCTGCTCACGCTGATGGCGTTCAATTTTCTCGCAAAGCCGGACTTCATCGCCTACGACGAAAAGCGTCCGGGAGCGCTCCCGGTGCTGCTGACGACGCGGCTCTTTCGCCGTGAGAGCTTTGTCTGGACTGTCCGGAGCCGGTCGGAATACGAAAAAAGAGGAGCGTCATTCGCTATCTTCGAGGGCTTTCTTCCGAATAAATGAAAAATCTCCCGGAATCCGTTTTGACGGATTCCGGGAGACACTTTGTTTTTAGTGATCAAAGGTCAGTCGAGAGCGGCGATGCTGTCGCAGAAATCCTTGATTCCTGCCTCAGCCTTTTCGCGGTTGCTTTCATAGTAGGAAGACCATTCTGTGCTCGAGTAAGCGACGAAGTTCTTGATAGCGGTGAATCCGACTCCGAGAGTGGTTCCGTAGAGCGCTCCGAAATCGAAGACGACGCTCGAACGGATAAGGTCGAACATACGTGCGGAATCGTCGTTGCGCGAATACTTGACCTTGAGCGCGACCTCATAGAACGCCGGAGCGACGGTGCGGTAGCCCTCGGAAGCCATAGCCTCCATGACCGCGGCTGCCATCTCGGGGTTCTCGCAGCTTGCGGTTATGCCGAACAGGGTGTTAGCTTCGCCGAGACGGGTCTGGTAGTTCTCCTGCTCCTCGTCGTACTTGGGATAGGGAAGGATCCAGAAGTCGTCGGCCATATCCTTGTAAACCTCGCCTGCCTGCTTGAAGAAGCCGGTGGTGATAAGAGCGCGTCCATCGCTGAAGATAGCGTAGTTATCGTTGAGCTCGGCGTCCTTGCCGAGATAAAATTCCTCGGTGTTTCTGAGATAATCGGTGATCTTGGTGATAGCGTCGACTGCGTGCTCGGTGCCCATGGAGAGCTCGGGATAGCCGTCCTTGTTCATGGTAGTTACCTTGATTCCGAACGCCTGCTGGAACGCGGTGATACCGTTTGAATTGTAGATAACGACTCCGTGACGGTCAGCGGCGTCCATGGCGTCGTTGCCGTTGATGTCCTCATAAACACCGGTGGCGAGCTCCTTGACCTTGTCGATAGTCCACTTTCCGGCGTCGACGAGCTCGATGGGGTTCTCAAGCTGGAAATCTTCGAAAAGCCGCTGGTTTCCGAACATACAGCAGACGGTTCCGATGGTCTGCTTGGTGATGTCTCCGGTTGCGAGATAGAGCTTTCCGTCGATAGCAGTCTCCTCAATTATGCCGTTGACCCACCACGGCTTTGAGAAGTCGAGATAATCGAGCTTCATCAGGTTGAGGAAAATTCCGTCGGCGATCAGCGAGGGCATCGTAGCCGACTGGCAGCTGACGATATCATAGGAGTTGTCGCCCGCCATGACGCTGTTGCGGATAGCGCCGAGATATTCGTTTCTCGTATCCCATGTGTAGGACATACCGATGTGATTCAGCTTTACGTTCAGGCGGTCCTCGACGTTTCGGTCGCGTTTGTAGAGCGAGTCGTCAACGACCTCTCCGGTCTGCTCCTCGACAAATTCCTTGTTCTCAGCCCACCAGAGAAGGCTTATCTCCTTGCCTCCGAAATCGAGACCGGAGGGGAGCGAGTCAGGCTCAAACTGAGTATCCTCGGGGGTAGTTACCTCCGGGCTGACAGAAGACGTGCCGGAGCTGTCCTTTGCTGTGTCTCCCTGAGCGTCGCCGCAGGCTGTCAGCACCGAGGAAACGAGCATCGAAGCGAGAAGAATAAGGGTAATCGCTTTTTTAGTACTTTTCAAAAAAATCACCTCTGAAAAATTTTTGTATATTTATTATATCAAGGTTTGCTTTGATTGTACAGAGCTAAATCGACCATGATAGCATAAATCGACCGTTTTTCAAAATATTTTTGTGCATTTATGCCCACACAGCGGCATATAATAGAATAATTTGCTTATTGCTGACATTCCGCGGCCGGAAAAATAAAAAAAGCTCCCGTCCCGGAAGATTTCCGCGGGACGGGAGTCGGTCATTTTTCGCTGTCTGTAACTATCATCCGATAGGTGCTGTAGGCGCCGAGCAGGATCGACGCGGCGACTATAGCGGCTACGCCGAGATTTGAGGCGCGCTGCTTATGGCGCATCGTGCGCGCGAGAGCGGCGTATTTTTCCTCCGGAGTTTTAGGAGCCGGACGCTTTTTCTGCTCTCTGGAGCGCTTGTAGGCCGCGTAGGCTCCGGCGCAGACCGGACAGCCCGCAAGGTGCTCGCGGACGGCTTTTCTGCTGTCCTCGCTTGCGACGCCGTCGCAGTAGAGCGCGATGAGATCCATCGCCATGTCACAGGATATGTTCATTTTTCAATTCCTCCGACAGAAGTTTTTTTGCGCGGTGAAAGATCACCTTCGCTGAATTTTCGGAAATGTTGAGCGCGTCGGCAACCTCGGAAAAGGGCAGCTCGGCGTAGAGCCGCAGAACGACGACGTCGCGGTATTTTTCGGGTATCCTCGAGATCGCGCGCCGGATAGCCCCGACGGTTTCCTTGCGCTGCATCTTCTCCTCGGGATCGTTTTCCGGATCGAGCAGCGTGTCCGCGAGCAGCTCTATGTCAACGTCCTCGCCCGAGCGGCGGTTTTTTCTCATGTAGCTGAAAAAGGTATATTTCGCAATCGACGCGAGCCAGGTAAAAAGCTCGCTCTCGCCGCGGTATTTGGGAAAGGATCTGAACGCCTGGAAAAAGGTCTCCTGCGTCAGCTCCTCGGCGAGGTCCTCGTCGCGGCACATACGGTAGATAAAGCTGTAGACGCGGGGAAAATACTGCTCGTAAATGGTTTCAAAGGGCTCCAAGCAATATCACCGCCCTTCCGACATTTTCTCTTTTAAGGCTTTGAGGCTTATTTTTGTATTTTTTCATAGTATTTAGTGTTGTCATCCGGCCAAAGGTTACGCCGGGCTGAAAAATTCCGGAAAAATATTTTTTTGAAAAATGTAACTTAATACAGAAGCAAGTCACTTACTTAAACAGAAGGAGGGAGAACATGAACTTCAGGATTACAGGAACAGGCTCGTATCTTCCAAAAAGAATCGTCACCAACAACGATCTTGCAAAAATCGTCGAGACCTCCGACGAATGGATACAGCAGCGCATAGGGATCAGGGAGCGCAGGATTGCGACCGACGAGACCTGCGCGGATATGGCTGTCAGCGCGGCTGAGTCGGCACTTGAAAACGCCGGAGTCAGGGCTGACGAGCTCGATCTGATACTTACCTCAACAGTCAGCGGCGACTTTGTCTCGCCGTCCACAGCCTGCCTTGTGCAGAAGCGCATCGGCGCGACCTGCATGGCATACGAAATCAACGCCGCCTGCTCAGCGTTTCTATTTCTGCTTGAGACCGCGGCAGGCTACTTTGCCCGCGGAAAGGTCAAAAAGGCGCTTATCGTCGGCGCGGAAAAGCTCAGCCGGATTCTCGACTGGAAGGACCGCTCAACCTGCGTCATCTTCGGAGACGGAGCCGGAGCCGCGGTGCTCGAAGCCGGAGACGGCTATCTCGACTCGACCTTTGACGTAAAGGGAGACGACGAGGTGCTCCGCATACCGCATTTCCACGGCTCGTCGCCCTTTGACGAGACAGAGGCTGAGGAGCCTTACATCCATATGGCCGGTCAGGAGACCTTCAAATTCGCGGTCAGCTCGATCACCCGCGACGTGAAGCTGCTCCTTGAGCGCAATTCGCTTACCGCCGACGATATCAGATATATCGTTCCGCATCAGGCGAACGCGCGTATAATCGACACCGCCGCAAGACGGCTCGGCATCCCGCAGGAGAAATTCTACATGAATATCGACCGCCTCGGCAACACCTCGAGCGCAAGCATCCCGATCGCTCTTGACGAGCTTTCGAGAGCCGGCAAGCTCGAGCGCGGAGACAAGCTGCTGATGTGCGCTTTCGGCGCGGGACTCGCCTCCGCCGCGGCGCTCATACGCTGGTAAACCATACGCACAATATATTATAACATATTTCAAAGGAGATTACAACCATGATATTCGAAAAACTTGCAAAACTTCTCGCTGACAAGCTCGACGTAGACGTCGACACCATCACTCCCGAAACCACCGCCGCTGATCTCGGCATGGATTCTCTCGACGTAGCCGAGCTCCTCATGGACATCGAGGACGAATTCGGCGTGACTGTCGAGCCCTCCCCTGACCTCAAGACTATCGACGACTTCGTTAAGGCTATCGAGGCAAAGCAGTAATGAACACCCGCGTCAATGAACTGCTCGGCATCAGATATCCGCTCATTCAGGGCGGAATGGCATGGATCGCCGACGGAAAACTCGCGGCGGCTGTCTCTGAGGCTGGCGGCTTCGGCATAATCTCGGCGATGAACATAGAGCAGCTCAGACGCGAGATAGCCGTTGCCCGCTCGCTCACCGACAAGCCCTTCGGCGTCAATATCATGCTCCAGAGCAAATTTGCTGACGAGGCTGCCGAAATCGTCGCCGACGAGCGAGTTTCGGCGGTCACGACAGGAGCCGGTATGCCTACCAAGTACATGGAGCGCTGGCTCAAAGCCGGAACCAAGGTCATACCGGTCATCGCGTCGGTCTCTATGGCGCGCATGATGGAAAAGCTCGGCGCTGACGCTGTCGTCGCCGAGGGACAGGAATCGGGCGGACACATCGGAGAGCTGACCACAATGGCGCTCGTACCTCAGGTGTGCGACGCGGTAAAGATCCCGGTCATAGCCGCCGGAGGTATCGCCGACGGACGCGGAGTCGCCGCTTCGTTCATGCTCGGAGCCGAGGGCGTCCAGCTCGGAACCCGCTTCCTCTGCGCAAGCGAGTGCGGAGTCCACGAAAACTACAAGCAGGCGGTGCTCGACGCCTCCGACGTCTCTACGGTCACGACCGGCAGACGCTTCGGCGGAAACACCTGCCGCTGCATCAAGAACCACTTCGCCCGCGAATTCCTCAAAAAGGAATACGCTCCCGAAGCCACCGCTGAAAGCATCGCCGACCTCGGAGTCGGAGCTCTCCGCCGCGCTGCGGTCGAGGGCGACACCCGCGACGGCTGTATCCTCGCCGGTCAGGTCTCGGGCATGGTCAAAAAGATCGAGCCCGCAGCCGATATCGTATCGGAGATAATGACCGCCGCTGAGGAGCTGCTGAAAGGAACTGCAAAATGAACAAAACAGCATTCATCTTCCCCGGGCAGGGAGCTCAGTTTCCCGGAATGGGCAAGGGCTTTGACAGTCCGGTATTCGAAATCGCCGAGCGCATCCGTCCCGGCATAACCTCGCTCTGCTTTGAGGGCGATCCCGCCGAGCTCAAGCTGACGAAAAACGCTCAGCCCTGTCTCTTTCTCGCTGAGATCGCGGCGGCTGAGGCGCTCATCAATGCCGGAGTCAAGCCGGATATGCTCGGAGGCTTCTCGTTCGGAGAGATCACCGCGCTCACGGTCGGCGGCGCGTTCAGCGTCGAGGACGGCTTCAGAGTCGCTCTCAAGCGCGGCGAGCTGATGTCCGAAAGCGATCCCGACACCGGCATGGCGGCGATCCTCAAGCTGCCTAACGAGACGGTTGAGGAGATCTGCGCGCGTCACGGGCTCTATCCGGTCAACTACAACTGCCCCGGTCAGGTCGCGATCTCGGGCAGGAGCGAGGCTCTCAAGGCTTCGCGCCCCGATTTTGTCGCCGCAGGAGGACGCTTCGCGCCGCTGGCGGTCAGCGGAGCTTTCCACTCTCCCTACATGAACGCGGCTTCGGTCGGTTTCGCTGAATTCCTCTCGGGTCAGTGCGTAAAGACTCCCGAACTGCCGGTCTGGTCAAATCTCGACGGCGAGCGCTACGGCTCGGACGTCAAGGACAGAATGTCCGCGCAGATCAACCATCCGGTGCGCTGGGAAAAGCTCATCCGCAGCATGAACGAAGCGGGAGCTGACCTTTTCATCGAGGTCGGCCCCGGCGATACGCTGACAAAGCTCGGCGCGAGAATTCTCCCCGACGTGAAGTTCATCCACGCGTCGACTCCCGAGGAGGTTGCTGAATGCTTAAAGGAAAGACAGTAATCGTCACCGGCGGCTCCAGAGGCATAGGCAGAGCGGTCTGCGAAGCCTTTGCCGAGGCCGGAGCCAACGTCGCTCTCATCTACGCCGGAAACGAGGACGCCGCAAACGCGGTCGTGAACACTCTCCGTGAGGAGGGCGTCAGAGCCTCGGCATACCGCTGCCCGGTTCAGGACTACAGCGCGGTCGACGGGACCGTGACAAAGATAATCGAGGACTTCGGCGGAGTCGATATCCTCGTCAACAACGCGGGAATCAACCGCGACAAGCTCCTCATCTCGATGAAGGAGCAGGATTTTGACGACGTTATCGCCGTCGACCTCAAGGGAGCCTACAACCTCATGCGCAGAGTCTCCCCGGTGCTCGTCCGCAAGCGCAGCGGAAAGATAATCAATATTAGCTCGATAGCGGGTCTCGACGGCAACGCCGGACAGACCAACTACTCCGCGGCGAAGGCGGGACTTATCGGACTGACGAAATCCGCCGCGAAGGAGCTCGCATCCCGCAATATCTGCGTTAACGCCATCGCGCCCGGCTTTATCGAGACCGACATGACCGTCGGACTTGAGGAAGCCGCCAAGGCCGTTCCGCTCGGAAGAATGGGACGTCCCGAGGAGGTCGCGGCGCTGGCTGTTTTTCTCGCCGGAGCCGATTACATCACCGGCGAGGTCATCAGAATTGACGGAGGTCTTTAATGAAACGTGTAGTTATCACCGGCATGGGCGCGGTAACGCCTATCGGATGCTCGGTTCAGGAATATACAGACGCGCTCTTTGCCGGAAAGAACGGCGTAGGACGCATAACCCGCTTTGACGTCGGCGACTCGAAGTATACTCTCGCCGCAGAGCTCAAGGGCTTCGACCCGCTCGCAAGACTCGACAAGAGCCTTGTCAGAAAGAACGATCCCTATACCGTCTACGCGCTCTATGCAGCGGACGAGGCTATGGAGAGCTCGGGCATCGCCGGAAAGATCGAGCCCGAGGAGCTCGGAGTCTATATCGGCTCGGGCATCGGCGGAATGGACACCTTCTGCCACGAGCAGACGACCCTCCTTAAGGACGGAGCGCGCCGAGTCGCGCCGCAGTTCATCCCGAAGATGATTTCGAATATCGCCGCGGCTAACGTCGCGATCAGACACAACGCGCACGGCCCCTGCATGGGTCACGTCACCGCTTGCGCGACCTCCTCGACGGCTATCGGCGAGGGCTACCGCGCTATCATGTGCGGAGCGGCAAAGGCTATCCTCTGCGGAGGAGCCGAGGCTACCATCAATCCGCTGGCAGTCGCAGGCTTTGCGAACTGCATGGCTCTTTCTGCGTCGGACGATCCGAACGCGGCTTCGCTGCCCTTTGACGCGAGACGCGGAGGCTTTATCATGGGCGAGGGCGCGGCTGTCCTCATGTTAGAGGAGTACGAGCACGCAGTCAACCGCGGCGCGAACATTCTCGCCGAGATCGTCGGTTACGGAACGACCTGCGACGCGCATCACGTCACAGCTCCCGACCCGACCGCTAAGGACGTAGCACGCGCAATCAGAATCGCGCTCTCAGACGAGCAGCCAGAGAAGATTTATTACAACGCTCACGGCACCGGAACCAAGCTCAACGACCTCACCGAGACCACCGCGCTCAAGCTGGTGTTCGGCGAGGACGCGAAGAAGCTCCACGTCAGCTCGACCAAGTCGATGACCGGACATATGCTTGGAGCTGCCGGAGCGGTCGAGGCTATCGCAGCGATCACCGCGCTGAACCGCGGCATGGTTCCGCCGACTATCAATCTCGAAGTACCCGACCCCGAGTGCGATCTCGATTACACGCCTAAGGCGGCTGTAAAGGCTGACATTGAGCTTGCGCTGTCGGCGTCGCTCGGCTTTGGCGGACACAACGTCTGCCTCGCTTTCAGGAGGGCAAAATGACCCACGAGGAGCTGAAAGCCTATCTTCCTCACCGCGACGCGATGCTGCTCATCGGCGAGGTCGAGGTCGAGGACCGCGACGGAGTAAAGACCGCCGTCGGAAGCACTCACATAAACGGCGACGAATGGTTTCTGCAGGGACATTTCCCGGGACATCCGGTCGTGCCGGGCGTGATACTCTGCGAGATTCTCGCGCAGAGCTGCTGTCTTATCTGCAACACCGCCGGAGGACTGCCCTTCTTCGCCGGGATCAAGAACGCTAAATTCCGCCGTCAGGTTCGCCCCGGCGACACGCTGAAAAGCGAATGCTCGATAGTCCGCTCGCTCGGCGGCTTCTACACCGCAAAGGGAGTAGGCTATGTGGACGGCGAGGTCGCCGTCGAGGCTGATTTCTCGTTTGTCTGCAAGGAGGACGAAAATGCTTGATTCATTAAAACAGAAAATACTCGGCATCGTCACTCCGCAGACCGTGACCTGCCCCTCCTGCAAAAAGGAGTTCCAGTCAAAGGAGATGAAAGCCGCGAGCTACATCTGCCCTCAGTGCGGAAAATATCTGCGCGTCGGCGCCCGCGACCGAATCGCGATGACCGTCGACAAGGGCAGCTTCAAGGAGCTTGCCGCCGATCTCAGCAGCAAGGATTTCCTGAATTTCCCGGGCTATGCGGACAAACTCACCGCGGCTAAGGAAAGCGTCGGCGAGAACGACGCCGTGATCTGCGGAGTATGCTCGATCGGCGGTATCAGAGCCGCGATCTTCGTGATGGATCCGCGCTTTATCATGGCGAGCATGGGCTCGGTCGTCGGCGAAAAGATCACCCGGCTGTTTGAGCTCGCGACCAAGAAAAAGCTGCCGGTGATCGGCTTCACCGCTTCGGGCGGAGCGCGTATGCAGGAGGGAATCATCTCGCTGATGCAGATGGCTAAGGTCAGCGGCGCGGTCGGAAAGCACTCCGACGCCGGACTTCTGTACATCACCGTCCTGACCGACCCGACTACCGGCGGCGTCACCGCCAGCTTCGCGATGCAGGGCGACATAATTCTCGCCGAGCCGGGAGCTCTCGTCGGCTTTGCCGGACGCAGAGTCGTCGAGCAGACTACCGGAACCGCGCTGCCTGAAAACTTCCAGCGCGCCGAATTCTTACTGAAGCACGGCTTTGTCGACAGCATAGTGAGCCGCGATAAAATGGTCGAGACGCTCACTAATCTGCTGCGCTGCCACGGGGTGAAGATATCATGATGACCGCAGGAGAAAAGCTCCGCATCGCGCGGATGAATCACCGTCCGGGCGGAGTGGATTATATCAAAAAGCTGATCGACTCGCCGATCGAGCTTCACGGAGACCGCCGCTTCGGCGACGATCCTGCCATTGTCGGCGGAATCGGTATGCTGAACGGCATCCCCGTAACTTATATCACAACCGATAAGGGAGCCGATCTCTCGGAGCGCATCGAGCGCAATTTCGGCTGCCCTAAGCCCGAGGGCTATCGCAAGGCTATGCGTCTCATGCGTCAGGCTGAGAAGTTCCAGCGTCCGGTTATCTGCTTTGTAGACACGCAGGGCGCGTGGTGCGGAGCCGACGCCGAGGAGCGCGGTCAGGGCGAGGCTATCGCCGAGAGCATTCTCGGAATGATGGGGCTCAAGACCCCGGTTATAACGATCCTTACCGGCGAGGGAGGAAGCGGAGGAGCGCTTGCGCTCGCTGCCGCCGACAGAGTTTATATGCTCGAGAACGCGATCTACTCGGTCATCTCTCCCGAGGGCTGCGCGAGCATCCTCTGGAAGGACAGCTCGAGAGTCAACGACGCTGCCGAGGCGCTTCACATCACCGCGCAGGATATGAAGGAGCTGGGAGTTGCCGACGGAGTTATCGCCGAGGACTTTGAGAACTTCGACGCTATGTGCGCTAATATCCGCGACATTCTGACCAGCGAGCTTGCAAAGCTGACGAGAGTCTCGGGCGAGCTGCTTGCTCAGGGACGCTACGAGCGCTTCAGAAAGTTCGGAATCTTCGAAAAGTAATCAAAAGGGGCTGCCGCAAAAAGCGACAGTCCCTTTAATATATCCTGCTTACATCCAGCTTTCCGATTAAGCACTTCCGCACCCGCGTGAGCGGGTGCGGAACAAAGCCGCCAGAGGGCGGCGCGAGCGCGAGGTATTACTACAAATTACCGCAAATTCCAAACGCGATTATGGGAGCGGCGACACGCCGCCGGCGCGAGCGCGAGGTAAAACTTCAAATTAGCAGAAATATCAAGCGCGATTATGGGAGCGGCGGCTCGCCGCTATTCTGCGAAGGATTCGAGGGATTGCTGGATTGCCGTTGTGATCGCGTCTTTCTGACCTGCGATATCAGATGCCAAATCAGACGATCCGGAGGTGATCTTCGACGCTATGCTGCTGCGCAGACTGCTGCCCCAGCCGTAGGCGTAAGCTGTGTCGTAGGTGCGCGACGCGCGGATTATATCGAGCATCTCGGTGGTCTCCTCGTCGCGGATGTTCTTGATGTTCAGCGTCACATCGTAGAACGCCGGGACGACGTCTCTGTAGGAGAGGTACGCGAGGGTGTCGAGAATCTTTGAGGTGGTCTCGATGTCCTCGTTTGTCTTGGGAACGACGATGAAATAAGTCCAGAGCGCGATCGGACTGACATAATTCTCCTGATTTTCGTCGAGCTTAGGCATAGGAACTATACCGTAGTCGTCTTTCATATTCGAATAAGCACCATAGCCGTTGCCGCCCTTTATCTCGCAGGCGGTAAACATAGCGCGTCCGGATGCAAAAACCATCTCGTAATGAGAGCCGTTATTGCGGTCGTTGCCGAAAAACGCCTGACCC
>CACXED010000326.1 GCA_902766575.1 uncultured Ruminococcus sp.
AACGAGCGTATGTGCATCCCGCAGGTAAATCCCGACGACGTCCTCACCGCTATCAAGACTCTCGTCAAGGTCGACGCGGACTGGGTTCCCACCAAGGAGGGCACATCGCTCTACATCCGTCCGTTCATCTTCGCGACCGACCCGCATCTCGGAGTTCATGTCTCCAAGACCTACATATTCTGCATAATCCTCTCGCCCGTCGCGGCTTACTACGACGCCGGACTCGACCCGGTCAAGATCTTCATCGAGACCGAATATGTCCGCGCCGTCAGAGGCGGCACCGGCTTCACCAAGTGCGGCGGCAACTACGCGGCGTCGCTCATCGGTCAGAAAAAGGCTGAGGAGCTCGGCTACGCGCAGGTGCTCTGGCTCGACGGCGTTGAGCATAAGTACATCGACGAGGTCGGCGCAATGAACGTATTCTTCGTCATCGACGGCGAGGTCGTAACTCCGACCCTCGAGACCGGAAGCATCCTCCCCGGCGTCACCAGAATGTCCTGCATCGAGCTTCTGAGAAGCTGGGGCTATAAGGTCACAGAGCGCAGACTCGCCGTACAGGAGGTTATCGACGCTCAGAAGGCAGGAAAGCTCGACGAGGCGTTCGGAACCGGCACCGCGGCTGTCATCAGCCCGATCGGCGAGCTCAACGACAACGGCGAAAAGCTCATCGTCAACGGCGGCAGGATCGGAACGATAGCTCAG
This sequence comes from uncultured Ruminococcus sp., assembly GCA_902766575.1. Taxonomy (GTDB): domain Bacteria; phylum Bacillota; class Clostridia; order Oscillospirales; family CAG-272; genus Flemingiibacterium. The sequence continues at coordinate 703 of CACXED010000326.1, forward strand.
AAGCTCTACGACAACCTCACCGGAATCCAGTGGGGCAAGTTAGAGGACAAGATGGGCTGGACTGTCAGAGTCGACTGAAACAGATAAAATCCATACCTCTCAGAACCGGCGCGCCAGACGCCGGTTCTTTTTGCCGTCGGATCGAGCCGTTCCAAGCCCTCCGCCGACCGCGCAGACGAGCAGATATGCTCCGCCCGAAACTGTCATCCGGCAGATAAGACTGCCCCAGCCCGCCGTCGACGGCATCAGTTCCGCGGTCAGCAGAGCCGCCGCTCCTCCGGCAAGAGGGACGAGCAGTATCCCCGGCGAAAAGCAGAGCTCTGCCCGCCTGCAGAGCCTTATCGTGCTCAGAGCGGCGTTTATCAGCTCGCTCAGGTATATGACGATCACATAGCCGTATATCCCGACCCGGCGGCAGAGAGGATAGACCAGCAGCGCGCAGAGCGCCGCGTCGAGTATGTTCACCTTCATGCAGTAGAGCTGCTCGCCTATGCCCTTGAGCATCGAGTCGACCGCGTGGTCAAAGTACATGACGGGTATCAGCGGAGCCATGATTCTGATGAAATCGCCGCACTCGGCGCTGTTGTAGACAAGCAGCCCTATCTCGTGGGAAAAGGCGCAGAGCATCGCCGCGCAGCCGAAGGAATAGGCGACAGTCAGCCCTGCCGCACGCTCCGACATCGAGCGGACGCGAACTGTCTCGCCGCGCGAGCTCGCCTCTGCAAGCTCGGGGATAAGCAGCCCGGTGAACGAGTAGAGAAAGGCGGTCGGCAGCATCACCACCGGCATCGCCATGCCGCAGAGTATGCCGTAGGACGCAAGAGCGCGCTCCTTTGTCGCCGGGTTCTCTTTCAGTCCGCGTGGTATCAGGATGTGCTCGAGCGTCGTCAGCGCCGAGCGTATGTAGGCCGCGGCAGCTACCGGAAGCGTTATCGAAAAGAGCTTGCCCGTGAGCCCTCTGCGCTCGGAGCCATCGCTGTCGGGAAGCTCGCCGCGTCCGCGGTCGGCAAGATAGAGGATCAATGACAGTACAAAGGAAGCCGCTTCTGCGAGCGCTCCTCCTCCGACCAGCGCCATGCAGGCGTACTCTATCCCGTCAGGGACAAAATGCAGCAGCAGCCAGCCCGCCGCGAAAATCCGGAAAAGCTGCTCGAATATGCCTGCCGCCGCGCTCCTCGAGACCTTTCTCACCGCTGAAAAATAGCCGCCGAGCATATTCGACAGCGCTATAAACGGCATACTCAGCGACAAAAGCCTCAATGATCGCGTACAGCGCAGATCCCCGAGCAGCCGTCCCGCGACGAGCTCAGCTCCCGAAAAGAGCCCGACCGCGGCGATCGTTCCGCAGACCCCGGCGTAGAGCGCGCAGCGTTTCAGCGCCGCACGCTGTTCCTCGCGCGAGCCGGCTTCGGCGCACATTCTCGTCGCGGCGAGCGAGACTCCCGACGACGCTACAGTCACCGTGAAGCCGTAGACGCTCATGATCAGCGTGTAAAGTCCCATCCCCTCCGCGCCGAGCTTTTCGGTAACAAAGGCATTGAAGCTCACGCCGAGCATACGCATCAGAAGCGAGGTCAGCGTCAGGATTATTCCGTTCTTGAAAAAGCGTTTCAGGTTCTGCATTGCCATTATATCACTCCCGAGATTCCATAAACCATAAATATTTTTATTTCTTTGGTATAATTACATTCTATTGTAGTATTACTATAAAATGTGTATTAAAGATTTATTTACACTTTGAGACCGAATAATTTTCCCGGGGATATTGCAAAATCGGATCGAATGTAGTATAATAATAACGTTCCGAATTAACGCGATAAAATCGCGCGCAAAACGCAAGCGCACAATTTCACGCCGTATCTTACGAAAAGAGGTATTTTCAAATGTCTTTCAAGAATCAGTATCTTGCGGGCGTCTACGAGACGGTCTGCAAGCGCAACCCTAACGAGCCCGAATTCCAGCAGGCTGTCCGCGAGGTCCTCGAGTCCCTCGAGCCGGTCGCCGACAAGCGTCCCGACCTTGTCGAAGCCGGAATCTTTGACCGCATCGTCGAGCCCGAGCGCTTTGTTCAGTTCAGAGTCTCGTGGGTAGACGACAAGGGCAAGGTTCAGGTCAACCGCGGCTTCAGAGTTCAGTTCAACTCGGCTATCGGTCCCTACAAGGGCGGTCTCAGACTTCATCCCTCGGTCAACGCCTCGGTTATCAAGTTCCTCGGCTTTGAGCAGTGCTTCAAGAACTCGCTGACCAGCCTCCCCATGGGCGGCGGCAAGGGCGGCTCTGACTTCGATCCCAAGGGCAAGAGCGACGGCGAGATCATGCGCTTCTGCCAGTCCTTCATGACCGAGCTCTCCAAGCACATCGGAGCCGACACCGACGTTCCCGCAGGCGATATCGGCGTCGGAGCACGTGAGATCGGCTTCATGTTCGGTCAGTACAAGAGACTCCGCAACGAGTTCACCGGCGTTCTCACCGGAAAGGGACTCTCCTACGGCGGTTCTCTCGCGCGCACCGAGGCTACCGGCTACGGTCTGTGCTACTTCACTAACGAAATGCTCAAGGACAACGGACTCTCCTTTGAGGGCAAGACCGTCGTCGTATCCGGCTCGGGCAACGTCGCTATCTACGCAAACCAGAAGGCTACTTCTTTCGGCGCGAAGGTCATCGCAATGTCCGACTCGAACGGCTATATTGTCGATGAGGACGGCATCAAGCTCGACGTCGTAAAGCAGATCAAGGAAGTCGAGAGAGGACGCATCAAGGAGTACGCTGAGCGTGTTCCGGGCGCTAAGTATTACGAATGCTGCAAGGGCATCTGGACTGTCAAGTGCGACATTGCTCTGCCCTGCGCTACGCAGAACGAGCTTGACGCTGAGGGCGCTAAGGCGCTCATCGCCAACGGTGTCATCGCGGTTGCCGAGGGTGCGAACATGCCTT
>CACXED010000327.1 GCA_902766575.1 uncultured Ruminococcus sp.
CGCTTCGGAGGCTTCTCGATCTCGCTCGTGCTCGTGCCGATAGTTATCGGAGCCGCGCTGCTCGGAGTCGGAGCCGGAGGCTGGCTCGGACTTGTGTTCGGAGTCACCGTACTGCTCTCGGGAGACGCCGCCCTGTTCCTCGGCTTCAGCGTTCCCGGAACGATAATCACCGTCCTCGGCAAGGGCGTGCTCGCCGGTCTCGCCGCCGGAGCTGTCTACAGACTTTTAGAGAGCAAGAACACCCTCATAGCAACGATAGCCGCGGCTGTCGCCTGCCCTGTGGTCAACACCGGAGTCTTTTTCATAGGCTGCTACGCCTTTTTCTACAACGCGATCGCCGCTATGGCTTCGGACAGCGGAAAGAGCGTCCTCTCGTTTATCATATTCGTGTTCATCGGCGGAAACTTCATCTTTGAGCTGCTGTTCAACGTAGTCCTCGCGCCGGTCATCATCCGTATCGTCAAGATCGGAAAGAACCTGATCGCAAACAGAAAGCACTGATTACATCATATCCAATTCCCGCCCGCGAACGCGAGCGGGGATTTTTGCGCTCCGGACGCTGCCCGGAGCGAATATTGCATAAAAAATCAACAAATTTCAGATATTATGCAATTTTTCTTCGTAAGCTATTGCAATATTTGCTGAAGTTTGCTATAATAATAACGATGTGAGCCGAGCCGACCGGATCTCCGCTCCGCACGGCCGCACCGCAGCTCAAGTGTCACAAGATTTCCCCGGACGAAAGCCCGCCCGAATCTTATGTATATTTTTAATATTTTATTTCAGGAGGATCATTATGGACAGATTAAAAGGAAAAGTCGCAATCGTCACCGGTTCTACCAGTGGAATCGGCGTTGGAATCGCAAAGCTCTTTGCCGCTGAGGGCGCAAAGGTCGTTATCTGCGGCCGCCGCGAGGCTAAGGGACAGGCGGTAGTCGACAGCATCACCAAAGAAGGCGGAGAGGCTTACTACCACTTCATGGACATCACCGCCGTTGAGAGCATCGACGCTCTTCTCAAGGACACCGCTGAAAAGTACGGCAAGATCGACATTCTTGTCAACAACGCCGCTAACGTCGGACTCAAGGACGGCAGAGTTGACGAGCTCACCCTCGAAATGTGGGACGGCATCTTCTCCAGCGACCTGCGCGGAACCTTCTACGCTATCAAGTCGGTTATCCCCTACATGAGAGACAACAAGGGCGGTTCCATCATCAACATCGGCTCCATGGCTTCCTGCGGCGGAGACCTCGGTTCCACCGCTTACGCCTGCGCTAAGGCCGGCGTCGATATGCTGACCAAGTCCACCGCGCTTCAGTACGGCAAGGAAAATATCCGCTGCAACTGCGTCCGTCCGGGACTCATCGTCACTCCCGAGAACGAGGCTCACGTTCCGCAGGTTCTCAAGGACATCTTCCTCAACAACATAATGGTCAACCGCTACGGAACTCCCGCTGATATCGCCAATATGTGCGTATATCTCGCATCCGACGAGAGCGAGTACTTCACCGGTCAGGTCGTCACCGTCGACGGCGGTCTGAACGCTCACGTCTCCACTGTCGGTCAGTTCAAGGAAATGAAGTCCCGCACCTGGTAATGACATACCGAAAATCCCCGTCCGCCAAAAGCGGACGGGGATTTTTTGTTTTTTGCGGTTTATTCGAAATTCTTCATGAACTCCTCGAGCTCGGCGTTCATTTTCTCCTCGCTGGAGGCATATGCCGAGGAGTAGGGCTGACCCTGGAAGATAGCGCGGTTGACCGCGTCGAGCACTCCGCCGAACTTGAAATTGGCGTTGTAGTCAAGATAGGTCGTCGAGAAGATCAGGTCGAGCATAGCCATGCTGTCCTCGTTGTTGAGCGCCTTGCCCTTGAGGGTAACGTCATAGATGGCCGGACGGACGTTCTGAACCGACAGATATTCGAGAACCTCGGTGATAAAGCCGGTCTTTTCAAGATCGTCCTGTACAAGCGGTATACCGATGAAAGCATTAACCCACGGGTTGATGAACGAGACGTAGGTCTCCTGTGTCTCCTCGTACTTGGGCATCGGGTAGATTACATAGTCGCTCTCCATGTCGCGGAAGCGGCGAACGGTCGATTCGACATAGTGCAGCGCGAAAATCGACTGGTCGAACTTGAAGTTCTTGTCGAACAGATTGGTGTTGTCGCCGTTATTGTCGATAGTCTTGAACAGCTGCGAGAGCCTGTCAATAGTGTCAACGACCTTGGGAGCGCCGAGGTTGACCTCTAACTTTCCGGTCTTTTCGTTGTATTCGGAGAGCTTTACGCCGCAGGTTGCGAGCAGCAGGGTCGAGGTCAGCGTGTTGTTCTCGTTTACGATACCGAAAAAGTCGTTCAGGCAGTCGAGCTTGCCGTCGTTGTTCAGGTCGTTGTCGGCGTCCTTGGTCAGCGAGTAGAGCACGTCCATCGTCCACTTGCCGTCGTAGACCTTGGAATAGAGCTCGTTCTCGTCGATCCCGTAGTTGTCCGCGACCTTGAGATTCATATAAATGCAGGCGGGACCGATATATGAAAAGGGCGCGAGGTCTCCGGAGGTGAAATAGAGCTTGTCATTTATTGTCAGATTCTGATACATCAGCCGGCTCCACCACTCGCGGTCGGGCTGAAGATAGGGAACTTCGAGCAGATTTTGCAGCAGCTTGTTGTTGAACAGCACCGACATTCTTCCGGTACCCTCGGAGAGCGAATCGACAATGACGTCGCCTATCGAGTCACCGGCAAGCATGGAGTTTGTGAGCGTGCTTCCGTCCGTAGTCGAATCGGTTATTTCATATTCAATAACCACGTTGTAACGCTTCTCGACATACTTGTCGCGGTTGAACTGAGCGTCGTTGACGACCTCGCCGTTCACCTCTCCGGAGTGCATATTGAATATCGCCACCGGACCTGACGAGCTTGGCGCACGGATAGTAAATTTCGCGCCGCCGAAATCCTTTTCCCCGAGCGTATCGAGATAGTCGGTCTCAGCCGCGGGAGTCGTGGCTTCTCCGGACTGCGGAGCCGAGGTCTCCTCGCCGCCCGTTTCTCCGCCGCAGGACTGGCAGAGCGTCCCCGCGCAGAGAAGAAGTGCGAGCAGAAGTGATAGCTTTCTTTTCATGGTTTTCTTGCCTCCTGTTATTTTTATATAATTATACAACAATCGGCACAAAAAGTCAATACTTATTATTTATATTTTATCGGCTTTGAATGATACATTTACAGTCAACGGAGCAAATGGAATGAGCAGTATGACCGGCACAACGCTCGGCGCCAATGAGCTGACGCTGAACGCGGGCGAGCTGCTGCTCATCGACCCATATGAGCTGCACAGTGCGAACTTCGACCGGGACGACGATCTTTTAGCGGCGTCGATAATCAGCCGCTTCATGTCGCGGATCTTCTCGGGAGTCGGACTGTGCGAGTCGGAGAGCTGCCGCGATATCGAGTTCATCTCTCGCGTGAACGAGTACATCGACCGGAATTACGGCGACAGCAATATCACGACCGCGTCGGTCAGCGCGGCGCTCGGCTACAGCAAGGGCTATTTCTGCGCGCTGTTCAGGAAAAATTTTGAAATGACCTTCTCGAATTACCTGACCGATTACCGGCTCGGCGCGGCGATGACCGACTACAGAAATTCGCCGCTCCGTCTCTCGGAGATAGCCGAGCAGGTCGGATTTGGAGATTATTGCTATTTCTCTCGCTGCTTTCATCGCAAGACCGGAGTTTCGCCGACCGAGTATTTCCGAAATCCGGCGCGCTGACTTGGCTCTGACGTGAAAAAGCCGCCTGCTCACGGTGTTCAGCCGTATAGCAGGCGGTGATTTGTTTTTTCAGCTCTCAGAGCGGTTCAGCTTTCTGAATATCCCGGCAAGGACGAACACAGACGCGGCGGCAAGCATCACCTCAGCCGTGAACTGCGCGTAGGCAAGTCCGTACAGCGGGAACAGATAGTTCAGCACGAACAGCGCCGGTATCTCCAGCACGACCTTGCGGAGTATCGCGAATATAAGCGATAATTTTCCAAAGCCGCAGGCCTGAAATATTCCGACCGCCAGAAAATCCACGCAGAGAAACGGCAGCGCAAGGCAGAGCCCGCGCAGGAATTTCGTTCCGTAGCCGATTATCGCCTCGTTCTTCATGAACATCGCGGTAAGGCCGTCCGCTCCGATGAAATAAACCACGGTAACGACCGCCATGAAGCTCAGCGCGATCTTGAAAGTGAAGGAAATCGTATGCTTCATGCGCCTGTAGTCGCCGCTCGAGTAGTTATAGCTCACCAGCGGCATTATCCCCTGCCCGGCTCCGAGCGCTATCTGCAGCGGAACCATGTTCAGCTTCTGCACTATTCCCATCGCCGCGACCGCGTCGGAGCCGTAGGACGAGGTGAAGTTGTTCAGAACGGTCATTCCGGTCACGTTGAGCAGATTCTGTATCGCGGCTGGGATCCCGACCGCGCAAATGCCGACGATTATCGGCTTGCTGAAGCTGAATTTCGATGGGCTGATGCAGACATAGGTCCTGCCCCTTTTGCAGAACAGCAGCACGAAGAAATAGGCGCAGGCCACGCAGTTCGACAGGAAGGTCGCAAGTCCCGCTCCCGCTGCTCCCATTCCGAGTCCCCAGGGCATGATGAAGATCGGGTCGAGGATCATATTAAGTATGCAGCCGCTCATCGTTCCGATGCTCGCATGGAGCGACGCGCCCTCAGAGCGCACCATATACGCCATCACGACGTTCAGTATCGCCGGTACCGCGCCGAAGCTGACCGTCCACCTGAGATAATCCGCCGTAGCGGCTGTCGTATCGGCGCCTGCTCCGAGGATCCCGAGCAGCGGCGACCGGAACAGCGTACACAATATCGAGATCAGCAGCCCTCCGGCAAGCGAGCAGTAAAACCCGAACGCCGAGCTCTTATAGACCGTATCATAGTCCTTTCTGCCGAGCGCCCGGCTCATCATGCTCGACGAGCCGACTCCGAACAGATTGTTCACCGCGTTGAAGGCCAGCAGCACCGGCGAGGCGAGCGTCACAGCGGCGTTCTGGATCGGGTCGTTCAGCATCCCGACGAAATATGTATCGGCAAGGTTATAGATGACCATGACGAGCGAGCTGAGAACGGTCGGTATGACCAGAGTCATAACCGCTCTCGGCACCGGAGTTTTTTCAAATAATTCAACCTTTTTCGTATCTTCCATATCGTTCACCTCAGCTTCGGCAAAAGCCGTTCAGTCTGTTTCAATTTCATCCCGTGCGGTCTGAAAGCGTAATGATTATTTTACCACGGAAAATTAAAGCCTCGGTAAACAAATTAGAGATATTTTTTGAATTTGCCATAGCAGCTGCCATAACATGACTGACGCCGGTCAACTCAAGCTAACGTCTCGAAATCCTCGTCCGAGAAATCTCCCTCCATAAACGCCTCGCCGATATATTCGTCGTGACCTCGGCGGCCGTTGTACCATATGTGCCAGCCCCTGCCGTCGAACAGCGCCGACGGCTTGTAGCAGCTGTCGGCGTCCCAGCCGTCGCCTGGCGTCACGAGCGGATTCTGCCTGCAGCGTCTCCAGCCGACTCTGCCGTCTGCCGAGAGCGCCGCGCATATGCAGGCAGTGTTGATATCCTTGTAGCCGATGTAGAACATCAGATATCCGAGCTCCGTGCGGAGCACCTGACATCCGCCGACGCGATCGCGCTCGTATTCCTTTGCGCCGTTCTTTACATAGATCGGGTTGATCTTGTCCTTTGTCCAGTTCACGCCGTCCCTGCTCTCAGCCAGAGCCAGCACGTTCGGCTCGTAGGTCTCTCCGGCGGCGTACCACATACGATAAACGCCGTCCTCGTACAAAACGCAGGGATTCATGACGCTCATACCCTCGTAATGCCGCTCCGGGATCAGCATCGGATACTTTCCGATCCGCCTGAAATGGATGCCGTCGCTGCTCTCGGCTCCGCCGATAAAGCTGTAGCCCCGAGCCTGTCCGGTATACCACATTCTCCATGTTCCGCCGATCTTCAGCACGCAGTTCCGGTTGTTGTTGTCCTCCCAGCCGCTCGAGAGATCGCGCGGGAGAGTTATCACCGGCTCAGACCAGCGTATCCCGTCTTCCGAAAAAGCTGCCGCGAGCGCCTTTTCGCGTCTCCACGAGAAGTCCATCCTGTACCGCCCGCCGTCCCTTGTCACATAAACGTCGAACAGCGTTCCGGTCTCAGCTCCTCCGTAGATCGGATTCAGCGGGTTTTTTATGAATTTTTTCATTTTCGACAATTCCTTTCGCTCCGAGATAGTCTCTTACGTCGACTGCTGATACTCAGCTCCGGCAACAGTATTATACATTTTTTCTTCCGGTCTGTCAATCGGTATCGGAAAAATTTCGCGGACTCAGGGATTTTTCTCCTTAAGCGAGGTCGAAATATCGCTGTCTTGAATCTGGTACTAAAATTTATATTTATTTTGATGCTGTTATTATGACCAATCATGGTATATAATTATTGCATCCCGAGAACATTCACGCCGAGACAGCGAGTCCGGAACGCTCGAACGGCGCATTTTTCACAAGCGAAAGGAAAATTCATTATGGAAAACAACAGATCGGAACTCAACAGAAATCTGGCTCAGATGCTCAAGGGCGGCGTCATCATGGACGTCACGACTCCCGAGCAGGCTAAGATCGCCGAAGCGGCTGGCGCCTGCGCGGTCATGGCGCTTGAGCGCATACCGGCGGATATCCGCGCGGCTGGCGGAGTCTCCCGCATGAGCGACCCGAAAATGATCAAGGGGATCCAGAACGCCGTCTCCATCCCGGTCATGGCTAAGTGCCGAATCGGACATTTCGCCGAGGCTCAGATCCTGCAGGCGATCGAGATCGACTACATCGACGAGAGCGAGGTGCTCTCTCCGGCGGACGACAAGTATCACATCGACAAGACTAAATTCGACGTCCCGTTCGTCTGCGGAGCAAAGGATCTCGGAGAGGCGCTGAGACGCATCAACGAGGGCGCTTCGATGATCCGCACCAAGGGCGAGCCCGGCACCGGCGACGTGGTTCAGGCAGTCAGACATATGCGCATGATGCAGTCCGAGATCCGCCGCATCGGCTCGATGGCCGAGGACGAGCTCTTTGACACGGCAAAGCAGCTTCAGGTGCCCTATGAGCTGGTGCTCTACGTCCATGAGCACAAGAAGCTGCCGGTCGTCAACTTCGCCGCCGGCGGAGTGGCGACTCCCGCCGACGCCGCGCTGATGATGCAGCTCGGAGCCGAGGGCGTATTCGTCGGATCGGGTATATTCAAGTCGGGCAATCCCGAAAAGCGCGCCGCTGCTATCGTCAAGGCGGTCACTAATTTCAACGACGCGAAGCTGCTCGCCGAGCTCTCCGAGGATCTGGGCGAGGCTATGGTCGGCATCAACGAGCAGGAGATCGAGCTTCTGATGGCGGAGAGAGGAAAATAATGCTGATCGGCGTACTTGCGCTTCAGGGCGCGTTCATCGAGCACGAGCGGATGCTGGCAAAGCTCGGCGCGGATTCTGTTGAGCTGAGGCAGAAAAGCGATCTCGACCGCGGCTTTGACGCGCTGATAATCCCCGGCGGCGAGAGCACCGTTCAGGGCAAGCTGCTGCGCGAGCTCGGAATGTTCGAAATCCTGAAAGAGCGGATCGAAGCCGGGCTTCCGGTCTACGGCACCTGCGCCGGGCTGCTCCTGCTGGCGAGAAAAATTCAGAACGACGAGCGCTCTCATCTCGCTACGATGGATATTACCGCCGTCCGGAACGCCTACGGGCGTCAGCTCGGCAGCTTTCACACCGAGGCTCAGTTCGACGGCATTGGAAAAATACCCATGACCTTTATCCGCGCGCCCTATATCGAGTCGGTTTCGGGCGACGCAGAGGCGCTCGCCGTCGTCGATGGGAAGATCGTCGCCGCCCGCGAGGGTAATCAGCTCGTCACCGCCTTTCATCCGGAGCTGAACGAGGATCTGTCGGTTCACAGCTATTTTCTCGATATGGTCAGAGACGCGGAGCGTCGCAATGCGCATACTCACGTATGCGCGCGCTGAACCTATAATTACAGGCAATTCAGGAGAGCTGCCGCATAAATGCGGCAGCTCCTTTCTTTTTTGCCGATGCAAGCGCTGCTTGCAAAGAAATACGCGGGGATTTTTGCCTTTTCAATAAACGCTTTATTGCGATTTCGCCCGTTTTATGCTATAATAGACTCATAAAAACAAGGAGGCAGGACAATGTTCGATAAAAACATCATAAGTTCAAAAATTGCCGAGCTGCGGCGCTCGATCCAGCTGACCCAGGCGGAGCTCGCCGACAGGCTCGGGATCAGCCATCAGGCGGTCAGTCAGTGGGAGCGCGGCGAGACGCTGCCCGACATTACGCTGCTGCCCGAGCTCGCGTCGATACTCGGCGTCGATGTGAACACGCTGTTCGGCATAGCGGCAGGCTCCGGATCAGCCGCCGCTCCGGACAGCGAGCAAACCGACAGCTCGGATGACGCTCCATCGGAATCTCAGTCTGAGAAGCCCGATCCTCCCGCCGATATAGAATGTGACGGCGACTTCAGCTTCTCCGGCAATATCGGCTCGGCTAACGTCGGCGGCGATCTGTCTATCGAGGGCAGCGTATTCGGAGATATCGAAGCCGGAGCAAATGTCAAGGTCACTGTCTGCGTCGAGGGCAGTATAAACGCCGGAAGCAGCGTCACGGTTGGCAAGAACGTCGGCGGCGACATCGAAGCGGGCAAGGGGGTCTCGGTCAGCGGCAGAGTTGATGGAAATATCGACGCGGGCGATGACATTTCGGTCGGAAAAGATGTCAATGGCAACATCAATGCGGGAGGCGAGGTCTCGGTCGGCGGCAGCGTCGAGGGAGATATTGACGCTGGCGACGATGTGGTCGTCAGCGGAGACGTCAGCGGCGATATAGACGCAGGCGGCGAGGTCTCGGTTCGCGGAAACGTAGAAGGAGATATAGACGCGGGCGACGATGCGGTCGTCAGCGGAGACGTCTGCGGCGATATAGACGCGGGCGGCGAGGTCTCGGTTCGCGGAAGCGTAGAAGGAGATATTGATGCCGGCGACGATGTGGTCGTCAGTGGTTATGTCAGCGGAGATATCGACGCAGGCGGAGAGGTCTCGGTCAGCGGCAGAGTTGAGGGCGATATCAACGCGGGCGACGATGTGGTTATCACCGAGGACGTCTGCGGCGACATCGAAGCGGGCGGAGACGTTTCGGTTCGCGGAAATGTCGAGGGCGATATCCGCGCGGACGGCGATGTTTCGGTCAGCGGCTCGGTTTCGGGAGGAGTTGAGGCTGACGGCGATATTGCGGTGAACGGCTCGGTTTCGGGCGGCGTCGAGGCTGACGGCGATATCGCGATCAACGGACAGGTAGGCGGAGATATCCGCGCGGGCGTCGATCTTGCGGTCAACGGCTCGGTCGGCGGCTGCATCGAAACCGACGGCGATGTCTCGGTCAACGGGGATATCGCCGGAAATATCGTCTGTGCCGGAAGATGTCAGATCGGTCAGAAGGACAATCCTCAGAACTGCCGCGTCTCGGGCGATATCGAATGTGATGGCGACTGCGAGCTCTATGCCGACGTCGACGGCGACGTGAGTGTCGGCGGAGATCTGATACTCCGCGGAAATGTCGGCGGGACGCTGAGCGTCGAGGGGAAGCTCCAGCGGATCGGCTGAAGCCGCTTTGGAACTGAACAGAAATAGAAACGCTTCCGCAGGCGCAAGGCCTGCGGAAGCGTTTTGCTTATTTTTCAAAGACTGCGTTCTTGTCAGAGGAGATAACCTCGCCGGGATTATCTGCTGAGTTCGTGTCAGACCAGGTCTTTTCCAGAGCCGCCCAGTCGCGGACCGGACGAAGCTCAGTCCAGATCTCATACTCGTCGCCGTTTTCATCCGTATCAAGCTCGAAGTTATGAGAGTTGGTAGCCTCCTGAACATTGGCATAATACCATGCCTCGGTATTGGAGTTATCCTCCCACTTGACCATCTCGTCGAGCAGATTGTCCTTATCAGGCTTGCGCTCGAGCACACGGTTGATAATTGTCATAGCCTCGGCGCTGGTGATATTGTTGTCCGGCTTGAATGTGCCGTCCGGATATCCGTTGACAAGCTCGTTTACATATGCGCGGTTTATCTCATTGTTAGCCCAGTGTCCGCTGATATCGCTGAACTGATCGGCGCCCTCATATTCGCCGCCGAAGAATCTGATCGCTATAGCCGCAAATTCGGCGCGGGTGATCGGAGCGTTCGGATCGAATACATTTCCGGGTCTGCCGTAGAGCACGCCGGCGTTTGTGAGCGTCGAAACCGCGTTGTTGAACCAGTCGGATTCGCTCACATCGCTGTAAGGATTGCTCTGGCTCCAGTAGTAGTTGCGCGTATCCTCAGTCAACAGACGGAAGAATATTGTGGCAACTTCGGCGCGGGTGATCTCATCCTCAGGATGAACCAGACCGTCGTCGCGACCGATTATGTAAGCATAGTGGTCGCCCTTTTCAAGCTCAGGCGTCGGAGGATTGATCGGGATTATCATACCGGGAATATACTCGGCGGTGAAGACCCAGTCAACCGTTCCGTTGAAGTCCTGCAGCCTGTTTCCGGCTGTTATCGGGATATTGAATGCAACTTCAAGCTCAAGCGTATCATTGTTGCTGAGCTTTCCGAGATTCACGCCGTTGTAGAGATCGCCGGTCGCAATCTCCTTGCCGCCGCTGCTTACGGTGAGGTAGACGCCCTCGTTCGCGAGCAGCTCGAGATAATCTGCGTTCTCGGATTCCTTGTCGACCTTGAGGTACATATTTGCGGTACCGTTTCCGAGCCCGTTGGCTGTGACCTTGATCTTCTGAGTCTTAGTATCGCCGGGCATCAGACCCTTGAGGTCGGTAAAAAGATCGGGATAGCTCGAGCCGCCGTAGGGCGACACGTTCTTGAAGATGAACTTCTTCTGCCCGTAGTCGAAGGTGACGGTCGGCACACCGTCGTCGGCGAAGGCGTTGATCGCAAAGATTCCGGCAATAATCGCCGCCGCGAGCACCAGAGCAGTCAGAATTTTGAATTTGTTGCTTTTCATGTGCTCGCCTCCTTAATCACTAACCGCGCCAACGAGTCCAGCTGCAACAGTTCCCCAAGCCTCTGTTACGGCGCTTGTCGGTGATGACTGGATAGCATCGGCTAAAATCTCAACGTGGAGTGTGTAATTACCATTGGTTTTCAGTGCAGTACAACTATAAATTAAATTACTGGTTTTATTGTTGGGTGCAACAGAACCATTGTAGTAATAATATCCGTCACTACCAGCAGTCCAATTCCAGTTTGCAGGAAAGATGATTGAATAGTCCACATCTTTAATCGGCACAGTAGCAGCGACATTACCACTTGAATCCTGCCAAGTCACAATGATTGCAGCACGAATGTATGCAGGAGTATCGCCTGTATTTGTCACGTAAACATTGCTTTTGACATTATTTTCAAATGTCTCATCAATTCTACACGTCACGCGACTCGGTGTAAAAGTATTTACCACATTGCCTGTGTTTGTCAAGAGATACGCTGTCGTGCCGCCGACGATACCGAGCGCCAGCAAGGCGATGGCGGCAAGCAGTATGAACTGCTTGCCCCATCTGAGGCGACGTCCATGCTGCGGCTTGCGAATTCTGCCGCCGGAATTTTTTTCCTTATTCATTTCTGTCCCCTCCTTTTAACCAGTGATAGTTTCTTGTGATGCGGGACCAAACTTGTTCTCGCAGTATGCGCAGCCGTTCAGCCACTTCCAAATATTCTGGCTATTAGTCGATGTTGCACGAACATTATTAAATTCTACTGTCGCACCAGAAGCTGTCAATGGTACAGTTTGCTCGGTTACGTTCGGTGTATATCTCCAGCTCCAACTGGTCTTTTCTGTAACTGTGTAATCACCTATCGGAAGATCCTTGATCGTGACCGAACCACTTGTATTTTGATTGTCAAATGCAATTACAACATCAATGCTAATACCATTTCCAGAAACATTGAATATGAAGCTCTGATTCTCGTCAATGGTATCTCGACCATTCTTTGTGATGGTCAGATCAGCTAATGCTTTCTCGAACTTCGCGTAGTAGGTGGTTTCTGTCCAAACTGCATCTGCTGCCTTGGTAGGCTTGAACGTGTTAGCTTCGCTGACTTTATTAGCTTCCGTGCAAGTAGGATCCGCGTACCAGCCGACAAAGCGATAGGTATCACTCGATGCTGTCGCCGTAGAGCCTTGTGCAGTTCCGGTCAGAACCTTCAACGTTTCCGATGCGGGAGTTACTGTACCGCTGCCATCAGGCCCGACTACCTCATAGTTGATCGTTACCTCTACCTCCTTGTAGTAGAAGGTGATAATGTTCAACTTTGCTTCGGTGCCTTCCTCAATACGGATGTTCAAGGTCTGAGACTTAGGATCAACAGCATCATAGTTCGTAATGTCAATCGCGCTCTCAGAAATGACCTGTCCATACTTGCCAGTACCATTCTTCGGATTGGCCAGCTGTTTTCCTGTTCCCTGCTCCAGATAGCGCACCTGATACGGATAGCTGTTTCTGGTGTAGTACAGCTTCAGCTCAAGGCCACCGGATGTAAGTTTGCCGCTTGCGACGGTACCAGCAACCGAACCGTCATAAGTAAATCCGGGAATAGTCATAGAAGTCGCAGTATATGTCTCATTGATGTCGCCAACAGCCTGCGAAGAAGCATATTCCGTCCATGTCTTATTGCCCTGTGCGTCCTTAGCAAGATTCTCAGTGTAGTGAGTGATCTTGTAGTATGCGTGAGCGTCATCTTTCGAGTAGTAGAAGATGATTACATTATGCGTTGTGTCCGGATTCCCATTTTCATCTACGCTTACTACCAAACGTTTCTGATATGCGTCAGGCAGATAACCGTTCACCGGTACAAAGGTTTCGGTTACGACAGCCTTACGGTTTTCATTATTCGTTTTGGTCGCCGCAACTAAGGTATACACTTTTCCATCAATTGTCACTGTTCCAAGCGTATCTTTTGCATCAGGATCATCAGTAACATAGTATACCGTGTACGGTACGGCGGTTTTCTGAACGTACCAGAAGGTGAAGACATTGGCGGCATTTTCCTCGGTAGCACTGATATCCAATGTCATCGAATGGCTCTTGACTACCGGGAAGTAGCTCTCCTGATAATCCGCGTAGAGGTCAGCGCCGCCCTTGGCTTCAAAAGTCTTGGTGACGCCCGCCAGACCGGAACCGGTGGTGGGAGCTGCGATCTCGGTTTCAGTGCCTTGAATCTTGTAGTAAATGGTGTACTGTTTCAGCACGTTGGAGCTCCACTTACCGTAGACCTGCAGGTCTTTGGTGACAGGCATATTTGCGAAGTCGAACGCCTTCTCAACGCCGTTATCCATGTAGAACCAGCCGACGAACGTATA